>JAPPEF010000193.1 GCA_028875335.1 Gemmatimonadota bacterium | reverse complement strand
CCCTAAAAATCGAGCAATCGCTCCAATTAGAGGCTGCTTAACCCGAACTCACGTTTGTTTAAAAATTATTCAATTTATTCGGCAAACTTCTGCTTGAGTGCCCCCCAACTCTCGACAGCTATCGCGGTGGCCGGGATAGATATTTCGGTGAGGCGGGCGATTTGGGTGTTCGTAGTCGGAGGGAGGGCACCGCTGGCGAAAGTCTGCTTAGTCTCTACCACCATGGCGACGGCCCCAATCCCACGAGCATACCAACCATAGGCGTCTATCTCGGCTGTCACTTCACCCAAAGACGCGAGTTGATCGTTGCCCGCGAAAGTAAAGACGCCGGTGCCGGTCTGGTGGATGCGCAAGCACTCAAAGGTGCCCGCCGGTAGCCGAATCTCGCCCCAAGCATCAACCGCGTATTGATAATCGTACAGGCCGGAACTTGTGATCCCTGGGGCTATGGTCAGGTCCAAGGGGAAGTTTTCGACCATCCAGCTTTTGCCGAATTCTAGCGGCCAAGGTGTTCCCATATCGACAAGCGGGAAGGCTACTTGACCGGCCGGTCCTTCGGCACCGACGAGGACATCGCCCACAGGACTACGCTGGAAATAGTGGTACGTCTCAATCTCGTCCGTTCCACCAGTGGCGTTGGGCACAGTAGCAATGTTATAGACGGCGTAATCGGCGTCGGAGAAGCTAGCGGCGTCGGGGGCCTGTTCCAAGGAGAGGACCGAACTGCGGACAAAGGCAAGCATACTGTTGGAAATGGAGCCGGTGAGATCCGAGGACTGATCGGCACCGTCAGGGCCGATGTCGAAGCCAGTGTCCTCTAGACTGCTCAGGACTGTGGCGATTTCTTGTTCCCAAGTCATGCCCAAAGACAGGCGTAAATCGTCGGGAGAAAGGGTCATCTGGGCTGTAGCAGAGAGGGGGAGGAAGACGAAGACGATTGATGCTAATGCACGGACGATGAACATGGTGGTATCCCTTCTGGCGATGAGAGTGTAGAGTCGAGCTTAAATTAGCTCGTGCTCCGAGATGGGCGATCCCGCCATTCTTCCCAACTAGTCACCCGCTCTGGATCGGCGCTGCGAGCGACAAAGCCGGGATAGATCCGGTCGAATTCGTCGCCGCTGCTGTGCCAGACATAGGACTGGCCAGTGGGCATATAGCGGACGTCGATGCTCCAGCGCACCTCGGAGTCAGTGGTATTGTGCCCGGAGGCGTGCAGGGTGCAGTTGTCAAAGGCGATGGCGTCACCGACCTGGACGGGCTCGGGACGGGCTTGGCCGTACCAGTTGACGTCGGCTACGGGCTCGCGCTGGCCGTCGCCGGTGTCGCTCCATGGAATGGCGCCGTGGTAATGGCTGCCGGGGACAAAGGAGAGACATCCATTTTTCTCGTCGGCGTCGACGAGGGGGATCCAGACCGAGAGGATGCGCAACTCGGGGAGGACTTCGCCGCCGTAGTAGAAACTGTCCTGGTGCCAAGCAAAGGTGGTGCTCGGGTCGTTGGGGATTTTGGGGCGGACCCAGTAGTCGCCGTTGGCAGTCAACTCAGGGCCGAGGAGGTCCGCGGCCAGATCGGTCAGCGGAGGATAGGTCAATAGTTGGTACACAGCGCGGTCGAGCAGCCCCCTCTGGCCCCAATTGCGTGTCAGGGGCGGGTTTTCCGGGTCTCGGTTGTAGTCGCGGACGGCCAAGGCCCAGCGCTCGGCAAAAGGAGCCTCCGCGTAGAGGGAGCGAATCTGGCTCCTCTGGTGCATAGCGCGGATTTGCCCATCGACATAGCGGGCGATGAGCTGGCGCACGGGCTCGAGGACGGCTTCGTCGCACAGCTGGCGCAGGACTAGGTAGCCGTCGGCGGCAAAGGTGTCGCGTTGCGTCCGAGTGAGCATGGGCATTTAGTATAGGTCCAATTGGGCACGGCCTTCAACATTGGACACCCGATAGAACTTTCAGTTTGTCTCAAACTGCCCGATCTTTGGGAGCGCCTGCAAAGGACCACGCCATGCAATTGAGAGAATCAATGGAATTGGGGGGCCAGCACCTGCTGGGCTGGCTCGACCCGGAGCGCAACTACCTGCCCACGGGCAGTTGGGCCATCACCCACGATCTGGCTCGCTGGTGGGACGCCATGCTGCGCCTTGAACACACTACTGGCTTTGCCATTCCCGCGCACGTGGAAGGGGCCAACCTGCGCAATCTCCACTGGCTCACCGACAATGCCGACGGGCTCCTCTGGGTGCCGCCGGGCCTAGATTGGCACCCCATCAAATTCGAACTCCACAGCCTGCGCGAGGGCATCCTGACCTTTGCCGCCCTAGCCCAATACCGCAACAACGCCTGGGCCCACCAAGCCGGTCGCAAGTACCTCGAATCGATCCGCCGCGGCCTCAAGCCGGACTTCACCTGGGACTTCGACCAGTTCGACTACGCCCGGTACTTCACTGGCGGCAAAAACGAGGACCCGGGACACAAGCCCTCCAACGAGGGCCGCTTTGCCCTGACCGTCCAGCACGGCCGCTGCATCGAGGCCCTAGTATGGTACTACGAGGCCACAGGCGACGCCCTAGCCATGGAACTGGCCGAGGACCTAGCCCGCTTTCACCTCGCGTACGCCATTGCCCCCGACGGCACCATCCCCGACGAACTGGCGCACCGAGCTATCGGCGACCGCCAATCCCACCTGTACACCCTGTGCGGCCTGCTGCTCTTTGGCTGCAAGACCCACCAATCCGAATACGTCGATGCAGTGGTGCGCACGTACCGGGCCGGCGTCCCCGCGCTGGTCAATGAATGCGGTTGGGTCGCCCACGATATGGGCCAGACGCGCTTCCCCGACCAATCGGGCAATCTCATGGCCAACACCGAATCCACGGGCGCGGCCGCCCGGCTCGCTCTGTGGATGGCGCGTTATACCGCGCATACCGAGTGCTACGACGACGTCGAGCGGCTGGTGCGCGCTCGGCTTTTCCCGGGCCAGATCACCCCAGCCGATATCCACGCCAACCCAGACCTCGAAATTCCCTCTAGGGCACTCGGCGGCTGGGGAGGCAATGACTATCCCCACGCTGGCAAGGGGTATAATCCTAGCGGCACGGCCGAAATCGTCCACACCATGAGCGCGATCTACCAGCACATCAGCGCCCTCGAAGAGGCTGGTCTCGTCGTGTACATGCACTTCGACTACGCCGACGACGCGGTCGAGATCAAAGCGGACAGAAGCGCTGAGGCCACCCTCGCGGTGCGGCCCCGCATCCACGACAACGTCCTTATCCGCGTGCCCGGGTGGGCACCCCCGGAATCAGTCCGCATCGAGGTCAACGGCCGCCCAGTGGCCCTGCGCATGGTGGGATCATTCGCCTATCTCGGACGCCAGCAGATAGGCGTCAACAGCCAGATCGTCCTGCGCCATGCCCTGCCAACCCGCCGCACGCAAGAGACCATGGCGGCCGGAGACACCTACCACTTTGCCTGGCGCGGCGACCAGATCACCGGCGTGCACCCGAACGAGTGGCCCCTGCCGTTCTATCCGACGCTCGAGTCTCCCTAGCGGCAGTTAGACGGCCTCTCAGGCCCGCTGCCAGCGGCTGGGATTCACTCCCGGTGCCGCGCTCGCCATATTATCGGGTTTGTTGGGCACGTCAAAGTCCCAGTGCCGCGTATTGGGATCGGCGAAAAAAGGACGCACCGACTCGGGCAGTCCGGCCAAGTCCTCCTCGTTCCAGTTCTCAACCTCGGCAATGGGGCCAGCCCAGGACGGGCGATACGCAATGGCCAGCACCGAGCGCGTGTGCTCGCCCTTGTTGGGCCAGGTCCCGTGGAAAGCGCGGTGGTTGAGAAAAACCGCCGAGCCAGCCTTGCACGGCACCACCACTTCCTCGGGATGGCGCTCGTAGCGCATGTACGGATTGGCATCGGCGTGCATGCACAAATGGGAGCGCGGAATGACGCGGAAAGGCGACACATCGCGCGTCAGGTCATCGAGGTAGTAGAGCACGCGGATGGTAAAGGGACAACTGCCGTTGTACCCGAAAATCTGCGAGCCGTAGGGCTGCCCGTCCGTATGCAGGCTGATGCCGGGCGTGCCAGGCTCGGAGCGGTCGTACCCGTAGCTGAGAAAGACGATCTCGTCGCCGAAGACCTGACGCAAGAAATCAACGGTCGGCGCATGGGCGATGAGATCGGTCACAGCCCCTCCTTCAAACTGGATCTTGGACTTGCCGCGCTGGTGCGGACTGTAGTCGCGCGGCGTGGTCTCCCAGGTCTCGGCTTGGGCCTTGAGACGGGCGATGTGCTCGGGGCTGAGCAGGTCGGGAATGACCAGATAGCCTTCGAGCTCGACGTGGCGGATGCGCTCGCCCAGCGTGAGAGCGGACCAGTCGCGGTCGTCGATGGTGGTCTTCTGCATGGCAGACTCTCCTCGATTGAGATTATATAGCAATAACGATTCGATATGCAGATCGTCTTGAGTAGGGACGAGCGGCCGCTCGCCCCTACCAATTCTGCGTCCATCTGCGTCCATCTGCGGATCATCTCGTGTCAATTGTCGATTTGCACCTTTTCGCCAGTTTCCGTGCTCGCGTAAATCGCGTCCAGCAATTTCATGAAGGTCAGCGCCTCGGCGGGAGAGACATCGGGTGGCTGGGCACCGCGAATCGCGCTGGCAAAATCGCGGATCTCCGCGTTGAAGTCGCCGTCGCCGTGTTCCACAAACCCACCAGTGGAATCGTCACCTTCAGCGTAGATGGCACCCAACAACCGGCGCGTCCCCGAACGTCTCTTGCCCTCGGGCAGCGAAGTGGATTCCACCTCAATGGTGCCATTCGTACCCAAGACGCGCAAGCGCAAATCCCACGCTCGGTCCGCCCAAGTGGAAATGACCGAGGAAGTATCCATCTGAATTGTCGTACCGCCGGCGCAGCCCACTAGAAAACTCATGTAATCCTCGGAGTGGCGCTCTACTTCTAGGGTCGTTGGAAACGCGCTATGGCTGACGGCAAAGGCCCATTCGGGTTGCGGACAACCCAGTAAAAACCAAGCCTGATCGAGGTAGTGCGAACCATGTTGGCCCAATGCGCCGCCCTTAAAACCCCACCGATATAGCCAGCTCCTGCCCGGCGGCGGCTCGTAATTGGCTCCGCGCTCGCGATAGTGGTAGTGGATGCGCGCATGGTACGCGCGCCCAATCCTTCCATCGGCGATCATTTGCCGGCTCTCCTTGTTCTCCGTTTGGTGCCGCATGAAGTAGGAGTACACAAGCGTTTTCCCCGTGCTTGCTGCAACGGCGTTGATCTCCTCAACATCTGCGGCATTGCGACCGTGCGGCTTCTGTACCAACACGTGCTTTCCCGCCTCCAGCGCCTCAATGACCATCGGCTTCCGCACATCGGGTGCAGTGGCGACTCCAACGGCTTCAACCTCGTCATCGGCGAGCAGCTCTCGATAGTCGCCATAGACGTTGGGGACATCGTTGTCCTCGGCGACCTGTCGCGCCAAATCTCGATCCAGATCGGCGACTGCCCAAGCAATGGTATCTTCGCCAGCGTGGGCACCAGCCACCCAAGTCCTGCCAACTCGGCAGCCAATTACGCCCATTTTAATTTTGTCCATCACAATCACCGCCTTTGCAACCGCTCGAGCTTTGCCTGCAACTCGGGCTTTTCCAGCACCTCCCTGTTGACCACGTGCTCGGGAATTTCGCCGCGCCCAATTCGCGCCACCTGCCGGAGTCGGCCCCTCCAAGTCTGCATGTAGTACTCGTCGGTGTGACACAGGGAGTGCGGCGCGACCACGACGTTGTCCATTTTGAGAAGGGGATTGTCCGCATCGACGGGCTCCTGCTCAAATACATCCAGCCCCGCGCCGCGGATGCGCCCGCTCTGCAGGATTCGTATCAGGGCTTGCTCATCGACGACGGGGCCTCGCGAAGTATTGATCAAGTACGCCGTCGGCTTCATCAAGTTCAATTCCCGCTCGCCGATCAGGTGGCGCGTCTGCTCGCTGAGCGGGACGCTGATGCTGACGAAGTCGGACTCGGCCAGTAGGGTATCCATATCAACTAACTCCACGTCCACATCGGCGACATCCTCCGGGCGCAACTTGGGATCGCAGCCCAAATGCCTCATGCCAAAGGGCTTGGCCATCAAGAACATCTCGTGCCCGATATTGCCCACGCCAATGGAACCGAGCGTCTTGCCGGTCAGCCCTTCGCCGCGGTAGAGGCGCTGGTCGGCCCAGCGCCCCTCGCGGGTGATCCGATCCTTGTTGATCAGGCGCGTGGCCAGGGCCAGAATAAAGGTGATGATGGTACAGGCCATGGGCCGGCGCACAGCGTCGGGGGCCGTGCAGAGCATTGCATTGGCCCGGGTCAGGGCCTCGACATCGATGTGGTCGTACCCAACGCCGGTGAAGAGCACGGCTACGAGCTGGTCGTTGCCAACCAAGGAGCGCTCGCTCCAGCGGGACCCGGCCGAGATGACCGCGTCGCAGCCGCGCACTTGCTCGGCGGCGATTTCCGCGCTCCGCTCAGCCAATATCCGGTACTGGACCCCGGGCATATCATCTAATAGTTCCAGCCCAGGACCCGGCAAGTCGAAATTCCCCTCCGCGTCGAAGAAATCCCGGGTGATCCCAACCGTAACTTTAGTGGTCATCTGCATCCTCTCGGTACATGGAAAAAGCCTGCACCGCGCCGTCGCGAAGCAGGTCGTATTCGCTGTGGCGGAAGCGGCCCACCAGCTGGATGCCGGCCCGGCGCTGGTCCAGGTACTCCTGGCGGTCGCGCGGATAAATCGCCGGCTCGGTGGCGATTCCCTTAGCTAGGGCGATCTCGATGACGCGCTCCATGGCCCGCACCACTTCCGGGTGTTCCCAATCGCCGTGAAAACCCATGGTCGCCGCTAGGTCGCCGGGGCCAAAAACCACCGCATCTACCCATTCGTTGGCGAGCATGGCCTCGGCGTTCTCCACGCCGCGCCAGGACTCGATCTTGAGAATGAGTATCGTAGCCTCGTTGGCCTCGCGGCAATAGCGGGCCGCCTCGCCAGTGGCGTACTCCACATTGGCACCCATAGCCAGCCCCCGCTCTCCGTCCGGCGCGTATTTCATCCAACGCGCCAGCGCCGCGACTTGCTCGGGCTCTTCGGCGTGTGAGAGACAGATCCCCAGCGCGCCCGCATCGAGCAGCCGCGATACAAAGGGACGCTCGGGTACCAAGACAGTCACCGTCGGAGAAAGGCCGTTGTCCCGGGCCATGACCAAGAAGTTGGTCAGGGTTTCGTCGTTGTGGATCACGTGCTCGTTTTCGACCAGCATCATATTGTACCCCGCCTGGGCCGCGATCTTGATCACCGAAGGACGCAGCGACTCAAAGACATTGAAGCCAAACAGCGGCCCACCGCTGCGGAGAATTTCCTTGGCCGGGTTGCGGATCAGAGGATCTTCTTCCGCCATATCAATCCATTTCTGCAAAGCGGCGCAACACGTTCTCGGTGATGCGGGAGACATTGTTGTCGCCATGGTTATACGAAAGGCAACTGCACCAACTGATGGAACCCACCGAGAATACCGCGCCGCCCTTGGGGCCTTCAAAGTACACCATGTCGGACCGCACCAGAGGATTCTGGCTGCCGCCGGTATTGGGGGCCGAGACCAACTGGTCCTCAATGGCCACTTGGTACAGATCAGTGAAGCCCTCGGCCGAAGCGAGCAAGAGGGCGTGGTCGGGCGTCCCCAAGTCGCGGTCCATCCGGTCGATCTCAAAGCCGCCAGCGCCGTGTTCCAAGACCAAGGCGGGAAAGTCGCCGATCAATTCCTCGGGAACTAAGCCCTCAAAGATAAAGGCCACCTTGGGGTCCAAACTGTCCGGCTGCCGTTTATAGGGGCGGTTGCGGCCTCCGCCTTGGGAGGTAAAACCAACGCCGACCATTTTTTGCGGTGCCCGGTTGCGAAAGCGCCAGAGGCCACCCATCTCGCCCGTGGTGCTGTGAAAGTGCTCGCCGGGGGCAGCTTCCCAAGCGCGCGAGCCCCGCCAGCGCCTGACTTCGACGATGTGCGGACGCTGGGGGTCGAAAGAGGCGATCCAGTAGAAGCCGTTGCCGCCTAGATACATCAGGCGACCGCCCTCCGCCTGGTACGCTTCTAGCCCTTTGAGCATGGACGCCGTCCAGTACTCTGGATGCGTGCCGGTGAGAATCACTTGGTAAGGCTCCAACAACTCGCTGCCTTCGCAGTGCAACTCGTCGTCGGTGATCACATCGTAGGCAAAGCCCTTGGTATCCAGCCAGTCGAGCAGATGGAGATCGGCGTTGAGCAGGCGGGGCCAGTGCGCGGCCAAGGAGCGGGAGGGCATGCGGTACAGGGGACGAAAATTGAGGATCGGCCGCCATCGTGACGAATAGCAGACACCCGTGCCGTCGCTGTGCAGGTCGTAACAGCTCAAGAGCCGCTGGTCCTGCATGTACTGGTCTTGCGGGGCGGCATCGCTGCTTTCGCGCAGGTCCAGCATGGCGCGGATCGGATCGTTAAAGCGCTGGTTGGCATAGACGAGGTACGTGAGGGTCGGCATCAGGAAGGCGATGCGGGCTTGGGCCTTTGCGGGGACGACGATAAAGGGCAGATAATCCTCGGCGTCAGCGCTGATCAAATGGGCCGCGTACACGCCGCTCGGCCAGTCCGAGGGCACGGTCCACTCGAAGGCGACATCCCACTTGGCGTCTTCGAGATCGTCGTCGTGGAAGTGAATAGCCCCGTACTGGCTGGGGGCGACTTTGAAATCCGACTCGTCGCCGGTCCAGTTGTGCCCGGTCACGGCCCGGGTCGGCAGGTTGACCGTGCGGCCGTGGAGTTGGTTGGCCTCGGTGTCGCGCACTATTTCCGCGCCGATATCTAGGGAAAAGTCCCAACTGGCGATCGGGGTGTCGGCGGCGGCCTCCGCCCCGGAGAGCGCGCGGCCGTAAAGCCGCGGATTGTCGATCTTGCCATTGAAGTGGTGGGTGGCCACCGGCCCCAAGGCAGCGGCCATCAGCAAATCCGCCTGGTTCTCTCCCACAGCCAAGGGGCTGATGGTTTTGCAGACCTCTGCTCGGGCGCGGGGCACCGGCCAGTTGGACTGCAACTCTTGGTAGAGGCAGACTGCGCCAGTGGCCGCGTCGTAGCTAGCGGCGATACAGTACCATTGCGCTGCTTGCAGGGCCACGCCAGTGCTCACTTTTTCCAGCCGCGTCCCATCGCCGACCCACAGGGCCAGCGACCCGTCTTCGGCGATAAAGAGACCATAGCCCGATTGGCCGGACAACTTGGTCAACAGCCCTTGCAGGCCCTTTTGCGGCGTGGTGGGGTAAATCCACGCCCGCAGGGTAAATCCATTGGGGCAATTCAACAAAGAGTGATGCGGCACGGCTGCGTACGAGCCGCTGTGGATGGCCTGGTACTGGCCCGGGTACTCGCCGCTAATCGAGGATGCGAGCGCTTCGATTTTGCAGCCGGGCCCCTCGGGATTGGCGTCCGTATGCCGCAGGCGCACGAGTTGGGCGCGGTACGTGGGCGCTTCGCTGCTGACCATGAAGCGTATGGTCTGCCCAGGCCGCACGCTGAAACGGTCGCTGTACCCGACGATTTTCATTGATTTCTCCAACTCACGACGCCAAGGCT
>JAPPEF010000043.1 GCA_028875335.1 Gemmatimonadota bacterium | reverse complement strand
GAATTCTTGCGGCATGGCCAGTTGCAGATGGGGCACGCCCGCGCCCTGCTCGGCCTCGAAGAAGACGAAGACCGGCTCGCGTTGGGCCGCCGGGCGGTCGAAGAAAAAATGGCCGTCCGCGAAGTCGAGAAGGCCGTCGCCAATCAGCGCGCGGGCCGCAAGAGAAAGAAGTCTCCCAAAGAAGTCCCCAGCGACCCCCACGTCCGCGACTATGAGGAGCGGTTGCAGCACCGCTACGGCACGGCGGTCAACATCCGTCGCACCGCGGCAAACAAGGGCAAGATCGAGGTCGCATTCTACAGCGATAGCGATCTAGAGCGGCTACTCGACCTGCTGATCGACAGCGAATGAACCTTGGTTGGCGCCTCTTGGCCCCACTCCTCGCCCTCGGTGCCTGCAGCTTGCTCCACGATGAGCTTCCCAACGACCCTCCGACCGTGAATTTGGCGCGGATGATCTGCCAGTCGCCGGACAAGGCTTTCCCAGATACCCTGCTCAATAGCGCGGATATGGCCTGCCAGGTCCAGCGCGGCGGCGAGGTTCGCTTTGAAATCCGCGCGGCCGACGAAGACGACGATCCCCTGTTTTACCAGTGGAGAGCCTCAGCCGGAGGCAGCTTCCGCGATTCGCTGGCCCAAGAGACCAACTCTTGGTTCGCTCCCCAAACCATCGCCGGCTCCAGCGAACAATTTGTCGTGCAGGTCCTCATAACCGACCGCAACTGCAATGCCAATGCCGTACCCGATCTAGCCGACCGCCAGCGCTGCGCCGAAGACGCGCGGGTACTGGTCGAAAACTTCCTCGTAGAGGTCGTGCAGCGCGAACCCGTGTTGGAAGTAACCGCCGACGCGACTGGCGCGTTTAGCGCATCGCAGATAGTTATCGACGCGTTTGGCAGCGATCCAGACGGCGATCAGCTCGAATACCACTGGGAAGAGGTAGCCGGACAGGACAGCCTCAGCATTTGGCCAGAGGCCATCCGCGACGAGGAAACCGGTCGGCAAATCGGCTCGCGCGCCGTCGTCGTAGCCTTTTTTCCCGGCAGCCACACACTGCGCGTTTCCGCAAGCGACGGCGCGGCGAACGTGGAGCGCGAAATCGTCCTCCACGTTCCAGTCGAGCCGCCCCTGCCGAATGGGGGCATGGTGCGCCTGGTCCTGCCAACCACCAGCCAAGCATACGAAATTGACGCGTATGAGTATCCCAACGCCAAGGGCGAGCGGCCGCAGCCCGCGTCGTTTTTCCAAGCGGCACGCCTGTGCGCGACCGAGGGCAAGCGCCTGTGCAGCCCGAGCGAGTGGCGCGCAGCTTGTCAAGCGGACCAAATGCGGAGCTTTTCTTCGACCGACGATTTGGCTGTCTACGACAGCCGCGACCATTTTGGCGTGCGCTTCTGCAACGTGCCGGGTTCGGCCTTCTCCCAATTCAGCAGCGACCCAGCCGAACAACTCGCGCCCTCTGGCTCGTTTCCCAACTGCGTCGGCGCGACCGGCGTCTTTGACTTGACGGGCAACATGGACGAATGGGTCGCCGCTATCGACGAAGCCGGCGACCTAGCGGTGTACGTCGCAGCAAGCAGCGTATATTCGAGGGGTGCCTGCGACGGTGCGACCCTTGTGAGCACCCTATCCATCGGAGGCCAAGACCCATATAATATAGAGGCCTTAACGGAAATCATCGCCGATTCGCCCTTGCGAGACTACGAGCAGCCCGTCCTTGGCTTCCGATGCTGCCGTTGATCCCAGGTTTCCAGTCATGGACCAAGAACAACTCCGTCACCTATTAGATCAAGTCGCCACCGGAGACCTCGCGCCGAGTCAAGCCTTAGAGCGGCTTAGAAACCTGCCTTTTGAAAACCTCGGGTTTGCCCATGTCGATCACCACCGCGCCCTGCGGACTGGGTTCCCGGAAGTCATTTTCGGCCAAGGCAAGACCTGCGAGCAGGTACTGGCCATCGCCGAGCGCATAACCGCGCATGGCGCACAGGTGCTGGCCACCCGCGTCGAAGCGGCCACGGCCCAAGCACTCGTCGAGCGCTTTGACCGCGCCGAACACGATCCTCTCGCCCGCACGGTTCTAGTACCAGGGGCCGAACAGCCCGCGCCCGAAGGCCTAGTGGCCGTAGTCTCAGCTGGCACCTCGGACTTGCCCGTGGCCCGCGAAGCCGTCGTTACGGCCCGCGCTATGGGCGCGCATGTCGAGGAGGTTTGCGATGTCGGCGTCGCCGGCCTGCACCGGCTCCTAGCGTACCGCGAACTCTTGCACCGAGCGCGGGCCATCGTCGTAGTCGCCGGGATGGAGGGCGCGCTCGCCAGCGTCGTCGGTGGGCTGGTGGATATTCCGGTCGTGGCCGTGCCAACTAGCGTGGGGTACGGCGCGAGTTTTCACGGCCTCGCCGCTCTCTTGGCCATGCTCAACTCCTGTGCGGCCGGCGTGGTTGTCGTCAATATCGACAACGGCTTTGGCGCAGGGTACGCGGCTGCCCAGATCAATCGCCGCCCCAGCCAGCGCCCCGAATGATCCACGTCGCCGTGCTAGCCGGTGGCCAGAGCCGACGCATGGGCCGCGACAAGGCCCTCCTGCAACTAGGCGGCCAGACCCTGATTGAACGCGTCCTCGCTGCGGCGCGCCCCCTCGGCTATCCCCGCGTCATCATCGGCGACTCCTCCTCCTATGGCCACCTCGGACTACCCGTCCATCCCGACCGCCGTCCCGGACTTGGGCCGCTGGGCGGCCTGTACACCGCGCTCAGCACAACCGCCGCGCCCGTGCTCCTCCTCGCCTGCGACTTACCCTTTCTCACTCCAGACTTCCTCCACCACCTCGTCAACCGACGTGGCCCGCATCAAGCGGTCGTGCCACACACAACCACAGGGCTACAACCACTCTGTGCACTCTACGAGCCGTCCTGTATGGCGGCTGTAGAAGCCGCCATACAAGCCGATCAGCTCGGCATGCGCAACCTACTGAGCAATCTGAGTTTGGATCTGGTAAGGGAAAAGGACTGGCGGCCCTACGACGAGCGCGGCCTGCTTTTTGCCAATCTCAACGCGCCCGAAGAGTACGAGCGGGCGCAAACCGCACTCCTAAAATCCGGCATCCACCACGCTCAGCATCAACAATAGCGGCAGGTAGAGGACCGAAGCCTTGAGCAGCCGCCGCGCACTGGCCACCGAGCGCGAGAAGCTAAGCGCGAGACCGGAGGCGAGAAATAGCGTGCCCAACACCAGTGCCCCAGCTAGGTAGAACGGACCGGTGAGACCCATGAACGAAGGCAGCACCGAAAAAATCAGCAGCAGCACCAAGTAGCCCATCACCTGCCAGCAGGTACTGTTCCCATCTGGCTCGACGACGGGCAACATCTTGAAACCGCCACGCCGATAGTCCTCGCGGAAGATCCAAGCAATGGCGTAGAAATGCGGGTGTTGCCAAGCAAAGAGAATGAGAAAGAGTACCACGGCCCCCGGATCAATCGCGCCGGTCGCCGCCGTCCAACCCCCTACGGGCGGTAGGGCACCCGGCACGGCCCCCAACGAAGTATTGAGCCAATTTTGCCGCTTCATCGGGGTGTACACCACCACGTAGAGAAACGCGGAGAGAAGCGCTAAAAACGCCGTCAACAACCCGGCGGTAAAAAGCAGGAAGAACACGCCGCTTAGAACCAGCACAAACCCCATCGACAGAGCCGTACCCGGCTTGACACGCCCAGCTGGCAAGGGCCGATTGCGCGTGCGTTTCATCAACCCATCGACATCGCGCTCCAGATAGTGGTTGAGCACCGACGAGCCGCACGTGGTCAGGCCCGTGCCGACGAGCAGGCAGCAAAAAAGCAGCGGCGCGTGAATGCCTTGCCCACCCAAGAAAAATCCGAAGGCGGCCGTAACCAGCACCAAAAAGGCAATTCGCGGTTTAGTCAGTTCCCAGTAGTCGTGCCAAGCAGCAGTCATATCTATCTCATTCCGCGCCAAAAATATAACGCTGGATCCATCGACTGACAATAAGGCCAAAGCGGGTTGACGTGGTTCGGTGCCCCGCCTATCGTACTTTGTACCATGACCCAAGACATCGCCCAACGCATCGCTGCGCTGTCCGCTGAACTCTCGGAACACCTCTACCGCTATCACGTCCTCGCGGCACCGACCATCTCGGATCAGGAATTCGACCGCCTCCTCGAAGAATTGAACGCCCTCGAAGAGGCGCACCCCGCACTCAAGCGGCCTGACTCTCCCACCCAGCGCGTCGGCGGCATACCCACCAGCGACTTCCCCACCGTGCGCCACGCGCAGCCCATGCTCAGTCTCGACAACAGCTACTCGCGCCAAGACGTGGAAGACTTCGACCGGCGGGTGCGCCAGAGCCTGCCCGACGAAGCAGTCGAGTACGTCTTCGAGCTAAAAATCGACGGAGTGGCCCTCAGCCTCATCTACCAAGACAGCCTACTCGTGCGCGCCGTCACCCGCGGCGACGGAGTCCAAGGCGACGAAATCACCGCCAATGCCCGCACCATCCCCACCATACCCCTCCGGCTGCGGCAGTCGGGAGTCGATTGCGAAATCCGCGGCGAAGTCTACATGGAAAGCCGCGACTTTGACCAGCTCAACACCCTGCGCGCAGCCAGCGACGAGCCGCTCTTCGCCAACCCGCGCAACTCCACGGCCGGCTCGCTCAAGCTGCAAGACCCCAACCTAGTAGCCAAGCGCAACCTACGCTTTTTCGCCTACTGGATACACGCGGAAGACGGTAGCCAGACGCGCCACAGCGAGAGCCTCGCAACACTCCGCGATTGGGGTCTAATGGTCCCTGAACACCGGCGCTGTGCCTCGCTAGCGGACGTGTTCGACCACTACGACCACTACGCCACCACCCGTGCCAAACTCCCCTACGAAATCGACGGAGTGGTCATCAAGGTCGATAGCCTCAGCCAGCAGGAGCGGCTGGGCTACACCGCCAAAAGCCCGCGCTCGGCTATGGCCTACAAGTTTCCGGCCTATCAGGCCCGCACCCGCCTTCGCGATATTCATCTACAAGTCGGCCGCACCGGTGCCGTAACGCCGGTGGCCGTTTTAGAGCCTGTGCCTTTGGCTGGCTCGACCATCGCCCGGGCTAGCCTCCACAACGCGGACGAAATACACCGCAAGGATATTCGCATCGGCGACACCGTGCTCATCGAAAAGGGCGGCGACGTGATCCCCAAGGTCGTAGAGGTAGATCCCAGCGAGCGGCCCGACGACTCCGCAGAATATGTCTTCCCCAACCAATGCCCCTCGTGCAGGGGTCTACTCACCCGCGACGCCGAGGAAGCCGTCACGCGCTGCGATAATCCCACTTGCCCAGCCCAACTCCGCCGCCGCCTCGAACACTTTGCCTCGCGCAACGCCATGGACATCGAGGGCTTGGGGCCGGCCGTGGTCGAACAATTGGTAGAACAGGGGTTGGTAAAGGACTTGAGTGACCTCTACGAACTCAACGTAGAATCCCTTGGTGCCCTAGAGCGGATGGGCGAAAAGTCGGCGCAAAACCTCCTCGACAGCCTCGACCACAGCAGGAAGCAGCAGCCCTTCGACCGGGTGCTCTTCGCCCTCGGCATTCGCCACGTAGGCGCGACCGTGGCCCGCACTTTAGCGCAGGAATTTGTCAGCCTCGACGCTCTGTGCAAGGCTAGTGTCGAAGACCTGGAAGCCACCCACGAAATCGGCCCGACCATCGCCCGCAGCCTCTACGCCAGCCTCCCCGATCTCCCCGCGCTAGATCGAGTACTCTACAAGCTCAAGAATAAGGCTAAGTTGCAGTTCGAGATGGAAGCGGAAGAAGAAGCCGCGCCAGCGTCGCATTTTAACGGCAAGACCGTAGTAATCACCGGCACCTTGTCGAGCTACAGCCGCGACGAGGCGGCCGCGCTGATCGAGCGCCTAGGGGGCAAGACCACGTCCAGCGTCAGCAAGAAAACCGACCTGCTCATAGCAGGTGAGAAAGCGGGATCTAAACTGGCAAAAGCAGAGGCCCTCGGCGTCGCAGTGCTCGACGAAGCGGCCTTTATCGCGCAACTAAAAGAGGCCGGGGTGGCCTAATTTCCTTTTAGTTGCTCCTTCCCTTTCTCAAAAATCTCGTCGGCCTTTTCCAGAAACGCCTCGCCCCACGCCACAACCTCGCTGCCGATCACTTCGACCCGTTTCCACCAGTCTGGGTCGTCGCCTTGGGTAAAGTACAGGCCGACCAGCAAGACAATCGCGCACACCACCGCGACCTTGAAAATCTTGCGCAGCAAGCTGCCTAGCAATACCACCGCCACCAACAGCAACAAGGTGGCGATGACCGGGTGTGCCTCCGCATAGGAGACGAGCGCTTCTAGGGAAAAATCGTCCAGCATAGCCATCTCCTAGCTCAAGCCAACGACGCAAATTCCCATTCCTCCAATTCCACCATCCCATCCACTGCCACTGGCATACCCACGCCCAAACCCGCCACTTGCAGCGATCCTACCTCTATCTTTCCCTCCCGCACATCCAAGGCCACCAACCCACTGTCCATCTCCCGATAGAGCTGCCCGTGCGTGGCCAAGCAGGCAGTCTGCTCGTCCGCGGTCAAGTGGTCCAACCCCCGCACGTAGTGGTGCCCGTTGCGCTCGACGTGCCCGATCCCCAACGCCGCCACGTGCGCCAAATCTTGGTGCAGGGGCACCACCGGCAGGTTCATCAGGTCCTCGCCCGAGAGAAAACAGCCCTCCCGCTGCCTCGCCAACGCCAGATTGGCCAGCGCCTTGACTAGCCCTTTGCACGCCTTGGACGAAACACCCTCGTATCCCAACGCCAAAGCCTGACGGAAGGTGTCCTGCGCATCGTCCGACTCGTCGATGAGCAAGGGACGACGCTCAGCCGCGGCGCGGATGCCCACTTCTAGTGCAGCATCCAACGCCACGCTCCGCTCTAGGGGCTGCTCGACGTAGAGGATGCGCTCGTACAAACGCGGCTGCTCGGCTGCAATGCCATCGATCAAGCCAATGAGCGCGTCCATTTCACGGTATTGTTCGTTGCCGTCGAGCGTGACCTTGTACTCGGCGTCGCGCCCGTCCAACAGCTCGGCAATAGCGGCCAACCGCGCCAAGTCAGCCTCCAAATCGCCGTTCACCTTGACCTTGAAGTACGTCAACCCTTGGCGCTCGACGCAATCGGCCAGCGATTGCGGCAACCCATCGTCCAACCGCTCCTCGGGCGCAATGTCGCTTGGGACAATCGGATCGGCCAATCCCACCGTGTGCCGCACGTGCAATTGCGCCAACGGCGCAGCCCCGATCACTTGGCCGGGTTCCACCCCTTGCAGCTCGGGGTGAATCGCCCCCAGATCCAAGCCGAGGAGATTGGCCTTGAGCAACTCAAAGTAACTCGCGCCCACACCGTATCCCACCGCATCGATCAGGGCGCGCTCCATCAGCGTACTGCCGTGGACGGCCGTCAACCGATTCAGACCGTGCGCATCGCCAGCAGATACCGTCTGCGCATAACCGTCCTGCCAGATGGCAAAGAACGACGCGGGCGCGCGCGC
Organism: Gemmatimonadota bacterium; assembly: GCA_028875335.1. The sequence goes on along the minus strand of JAPPEF010000043.1, from coordinate 2,159 downwards.
CGCATCCAAGTACGCCGACCGCGCCGCACGCGCCGCCCACAGCAAGTCGGCGACATTGTCTTCGTAGCTTTTGGCCGGGTCCTTGTCGAACCATTTAGGCGGAAGGATGTCGGCTGCAACCCCTCGTACCGGAGTGCCGTTTTTTAGTGCGCCCTGAGCCACCACGTGGAGGATCGGCACGGCGGTCAGCACGGCCGCGCCGTATTTGAAAGGCATGCGAGTATGCACATTCCGCATGTAGAACCGCACGTCCTCAAGCCTTATTTCTACGGCATTCACAAAAGTTGCGCCTCCGCCAGCGGCTGCATGGCCTCAATATCGACTGCGCCGTCAACCCCGAGTCCAGGCCGTTGCAGAGAACCGACCACGATCTGGCCGTCGCGAATGTCGAGAAAGCCGCTCTGGCCCTCGGCGCGATACAGATCGCCGTGCCGCTCAAAGCACCACGCCCGCTCAGCAGCCGACAAGTGGTCCAGTCCCCGCACGTAGTGGTGCCCATTGCGCTCGACGTGATCAATCCCCAACGCCGCCACGTGCACCAAATCTTGGTGCAGCGACACCACCGGCACCACGGTCAAATCCTCGGCCGAGACAAAACAGGGATGGCCCGCGGCCGTGCGCTGCCAGGCGAGTGCGCTGTTGGCCAACGCCTTGACCACACCCTTACAAGACTTGGACGAAACGCCGCTATATCCCAAGTCCAACGCGCGGCGGAAGCAATCCAAGGATTCGTCCGACTCGTCGATCAGCAAGGGGCGCTTTGCCGCCAAAACCCCGAGATCGCTCTTTAGCGCGGGATCGAGAGAAAGGGCGCGGTCCATGGGCTGCTCGACGTAGAGGATGCGGTGATAAAATGCCCCCAAGTCCTTTTCAATCCGCTCCAACAAGGCCAGCAAATCGGCCGCGTCGCCGTACTGTTCGTTGCCGTCGAGCGTGATGTGGTACTCCGCGCCGCACTCGTCCAAGAGCGAGGCGATCTCCGCCAAGCGCTCGAAGTCCGCTTTGGGGTCGCCGCCGATCTTGATCTTGAAATAGCGCAGGCCCTGGCTCTGAATACATTCCTCCAAGGACTGCGGCAACCCGTCGTTCAACCGCTCTTCGGGTGCAATCGCGGCCGTGCGGATGGGATCGACCAAGCCGACCGTATGGCGAATGTACAGCGAGCGCACTGGTGCCGCCGGCATCACCGCTGCAAGCTCCAGTCCCTCTAGCTCCGGGTGAATCCTCTCCAGCGCCAACCCAAGGACATTGTCCTGTAACAGCGCAAAATAGGGCTGCTCCAGCGCGACCCCCAAGCCGTCGATGAGCGCCCGCTCCATCAGAGCGGCGCCGTTGGACGCCAGCAGGTCGTTGACGCCTCGCGCCCGACCCCACGCTCGACCCGCCTCGTAGCCTGCCTCCCATATGGCGAATGGAGTCGCGCCGGTTCGACCCGACTCCCGATAAGCAGCGGCGGCCGCTCGCACTCCATCCACCAAGTCGCGGATGCCATCGTCCATCGTCTTGTTTGGGTCCTTGTCGAACCACCTAGGCGACAGCATATCCGAAGCCCAACCCCGCTCCCGCCGGCCATTGCTCAGCTCTAGATCCATGGCCACGTGCAGCGCAGTCAGGCTATCAGCAACCACGTTGCCGAACTTAAACGGCATGCGCATTCGCATCTCGCGCACGTAAAATTCGATGTCTTTAATCGCTACTAACATTCTGTCAGCTCCCGGCCCATACCTGCCGTGCTTTCTCCATCTGTTCGGCCACGGCCTGCGGGCCGGTGCCACCTTCTATATTACGGCGCGCCAAGCTGTGGCGCACGTCGAGCAGTCTCATCGCGTCCTCGCCGAAATCCGCGCTGTGTGCGCGCAGATCTTCCAAGCTAAGGTCGGTAAAGGCACGACCTTGCTCTAGCGAGTCCCGCACCAAGCGGCCGACGACGCGATGGGCCTCGCGGAAAGGCACGCCTTGGCCCACCAAATAGTCGGCCAAATCCGTTGCCAAGGCCGTGGAATCCACTGCGGACTCCATCCGCTCGGCGCGCACCTTCATACTCTCCCAAACACCGGCGAAAACCTCTAGGCAGATAGCCGACGTTTCCAGCGCATCGAAGAGTGGCTCCTTGTCTTCCTGCAGATCCTTGGCGTACGTCAACGGCACGGCCTTCATCG
>JAPPEF010000160.1 GCA_028875335.1 Gemmatimonadota bacterium | reverse complement strand
GCCTTGGGCGTACCCACCAATTAAAGAACAATGCTGAGATTCGCAGAAGAACTCATGCTTCTCTTGCTCGATAACGAGAATGGGGAGTTCATACAGGTACCAAATCGGACGATGCAGTATGCGCTCGCTGGTGCTGTACTGATGGACTTGGCCTTGGAGTACTGCATCGATACCGATCTCGAGCAACTTATCTTGATCGATCCGAAGCCAGTTGGAGACGACCTGCTTGACCCGACGCTCGCAGACATTGCCCAAGAGACCAATGTGCACGATATCGGCTTTTGGGTTGAGCGCACCACAGAGCAGGCCGATTCGATCCGTGAAAAGACACTAGCTCGGCTGAGCGAACGAGGGATCCTCGAAGTGGATGAAGGCGGTTTTGTCTCGCTTACGCTCTGGGTGTCTCGCGCCCGCCGCTATCCCATCTCTGAGGACAAGGTCAAGCAAGAAGTTATGCTGCGCATCATGGGCGTTCTCTTTACCGACGACATTCCAGAGCCGCGCGATGTTGTACTCATCTGTTTGGTAGATGCCTGTAAAATTTTAGCGCGAATTTTGTCGAGGTCGGAATACGCAGAGGCCGAGGAACGGATTGAGCAAGTGCGTCAGATGGACCTCATCGGCCAATCGGTCTCCCGGGCCATTCAGAAGATGACCTTAGACGAGGAGCCGGAGCAAAGAAGAGTCGCCTCCAAGGTTCTTCCCCCCCGTGCGCCAGGGTTGCCCTTGGTCGGCAATGCCTTCAGCATGATGGGGGACATACGTTCATTTCTCACAAAACAGTACCTACAGTTGGGGCCTATTTTTTCGCTACAGGCCCTTGATCGCACCTTCATTGTATTGGCCGGGCCGGAGGCCAATCTCTTTTTAGCACGCCAAGGTAAAACGCATCTGCGCTCCCGCGAACTCTGGATGGATTTCACGGCAGAGTTGGGCGCAACGCGCTTAGTCATAGGTATGGATGGCGGGGAGCACTTTCGTCTTCGCCGAGCGTTGAAGCGTGGGTATTCGCGTTCCTACATTACAAATCACTTGGCGACGACCATCGATATTGCCCAGCGCGAAATCGCTGAGTGGCCGCTCAACGAACCCCTTGCGGGCCTGTACTCCCTCCAACGCATTATAATCGAGCAATTAGGAGTGCTGTGCACCAATACGTCTCCACGCGAATATCTGGACGATCTGATTCCTTTTTTTAACTCGCTGTTGCTCTCTCGATTAACGCATCATCGTCCGCGGCTGTTCATGTCCACTCCGCGCTTGCGGCGCGCCCGCAAACGGGTCCATGCGCTATATGAACACATCTTGGCGGTGCATGAAACAAGCCCGGGCAACGGTCGGGAACCAGACCTGATAGACGACCTGCTCGATTTGCACCACAAGGACCCCCAATTCATGCCCGAGACCGATTTGATAGGTGCTGTGTTGGGGCCGTTTATTGCCGGTCTCGACACATCGGCTGGTGTCAGCGCGTTCACGCTCTACGCTTTGCTCAAACACCCCGAGCTACTAGCGCCGACCAAAGCCGAAGCGGACGCACTTTTTGCTGCGGGCATACCGACCTCGGCGACTCTGCACAAGCTAGATGTCATCCCCCGCGTGGCCATGGAGGCCCTGCGGATGTATCCAATTGCCCCGGCGGTGAGGCGCACAGTATCCAATTCGTTCGAGTTTGCCGGGTACAGAATTCCAGCCGGCACCCATGTTATCATAGCCACGACCGTACCGCACCACTTGCCGGAGTATTTCCCGAACCCAGAGCGTTTTGATATCGATCGCTACACTGACGAGCGCAGAGAACACAAGCAACCGGGCGTATATGCCCCTTTTGGCTTGGGACCGCACAGATGCTTGGGAAATGGCTTTGCTGAAGTGCAAATCGCGATGACGCTAGCAACAATTCTTCACAAAACCGAGCTCCAACTCGAGCCGCCCAACTACGAATTGAAGGTCAGACAGGCACCGCTACCCAAAGTGGACAAATCGTTCAAGTTTAGGCTTCTCCAGCGCCGATGATCGCACACTAGACTGCCGAATCATTTGCCTTGGTAAAGATTTTTTCCATGTGCAAACCACAAAACACTCCCGATGTACAGCCCGTTGCGCGGCGCCATGACATGGACGCGATTCGAGGGGGGACCATGGTGCTGGTCGTCACAGTACACGCGAGTCTCTCGCTTTACATTGGCATGCCTTGGGTATTCTCCGATTCCACTCAGAATGTGACGACGACGCTGTTGATCAACTTCATGATGGCAACACCCGTTCCCACATTTTTTATGATCAGTGGATACTTCACCGAGCAGACCCTACAACGCTATGGTGTTAAGGGGATGCTCAGGCGGCGCTTTCGGAGCGTGTTGCGACCCTTTCTAATCGCGGCGGTCACCGTGCTGCCGATTGCGTTTGTCTCGATCTGGTTGCTGTCCCAAGAGACGGACTCGTCCGCCGAACGCCCTAGCCGAGGTTTTGAATCGGTATGGGACGCGGTACAGAACGGCACCCTAGAAGATGTGCGTGAACAACTCGCATCCAATGCAGCGGATCGCCGTGCCAATCCTTATCTCGGCTATGGATCGTCGTCACTGCATCTGGCGGCGTACTTGGGTCGCCTCGACATGCTAGCGTTGATCCTGCGGCATGGCGGCGAGATCGAAGCGCTAGACCTGAACGGGAATCGCCCGCTTCATGCCGCGGCACTATTCGGGCGGGCCGAGGTATTCAAGACCCTGCACCGCGAAGGCGCACTGCTCGACGCGCACAATCGGGAAGGCAAAACACCGCTGGATATGCTTGCGGTGGACTGGCACCGCACGAGCACAATGGCTTATTGGCTGGATACTGAATTAACCGAATCCGAAGTACGGGCCGGACGGGCCGAGATTCGCGCAAGCCTCGGATTACCTCCGCACCAACCTTTCTCGGTATGGTCGCGGCTTGTCCATTTTTTGGATTCTCTACCTGGATTGCTGCATCTCTGGTTCCTATGGACCTTGTGGTCGCTGACCGTGCTCTATGCTGGCTATGCGGCACTGGCCAATCGCTTGCCGTGGCTCCGGCCTAGTCGGCGCATTGTTCTCTCTCCTCTGGGCATCGGCGTGTGGGCTTTGGTCGCCTTTTTCGGGATTGAGATGACCGAATCCTTCTACATCAGCTTTGCTCCCAAAGCCGAGACAACGATCCTCAACAGATGGCCTGCGCTGCTTCTATACGGATCGTTTTTCTTTTGGGGTGCTTGGTACTTTAACTGCCAGCGTGAAGAGGAGCGATTCGGCAGGTATTGGCGTCTCACCCTGCCCGTCGTCCTAGTGGTGATATTTCCCGTCGGCATTGAACTGGTCTATGGGTTTTGGGGATTCCGCGACCTATTCGGTGCTCAGGAAGCTCAGGTTTTCTTCGCCAATGTACTGGTGGTTTTGTTTGTCTGGCTTGCACTGTACTCAATCATCGGGCTAGCTAGGGACCATTTAAGTCGTCCGAATAGGGCGTTTTCCCTGTTATATGCGGGATCATTCTGGGTATATCTCGTCCACATGCCGGTGGCGATTGTCGCACAATGGGCCTTTCTACATGTGCCGGTACCGGGTCTGGTGAAATTAGTTCTGCTGTCGATCATTACCTTGGCAGTGCCGCTCTTGCCCTACCTATACATTATCCGCGGCACTTGGCTCGATCACTTTATTCATGGGCGTCAACTGAAAGAGCCGCAGATGGGGAGGGCCAATTGAAACAACGTACTTCTCTGCAGCATATGTTCTCCACGGCCCCACTCGGCACGTGGGTGCGCCTGCTCAGCGAAAACAGGGGCGTATCGCGTCCGTACTGGGGGAAAATGGCGATCATTCTGATGGTCAGTGCGCTGACAACTCCCCTGCGTCTAGTCGAGCGCGTGTGCTACGGGCACCGCGTGGCAAAAACGCCGATTGACAAGCCGCCGTTGATCATTTTGGGCTACGGGCGCTCGGGCACAACGCATTTGCACAATTTGCTCGCGCACGACCCCAATCACGGGTCGGTCACGACATTTCAGGCACTTGCGCCGACATTTTCCCTCATTGGGCGCGGCTGGCTAAAGCGTCTGCTAGCGAAGAATGTGCCGTCGAAACGGCCTATGGACAATGTAGCGGTCTCCCTCGACCTGCCACAGGAAGAGGAGATTGCCTTTGCCAACACAACCCATTTGTCCTATTTGCACCATCTGTCATTTCCCAAGCAGACCAAAGCGTACTTTGAGAAATACGTAATGATGCGCGGGCTGACAGATGAGGAACTCGCCGCGTGGGATCGCGTCTGCTTGGATACGGTGTGCAAAGCCACACTGCATGCCAATGGCCGGCGTATTGTGTTGAAGAATCCAATCAATCTCGCCCGGATTCCCCACCTGTTGCGCCTCTTTCCCAAGGCAAAGTTTATTCACATTATGCGCAATCCATACGTTGTATATCCATCCATAATGCGCATGTATCGCGCCCTTCTGCCCTCCTATCAGCTCGATACTTTTGCTTGGGAAGAGATGGAAAATCTCTTTGAGCGCAACTATGTACTGATGATGCAACAATACATGCAGGATAGGGCGTTACTGCCAAAGGAAAATTTCGCTGAAGTGCGTTTTGAAGCGCTAGAACAGGATCCCATATCAGAACTTGAGCGCCTCTACACAGAACTGGCCTTACCGGATTGGGATCGCGCAAAAAAGCCTATAGAGGACTACTTGCAGACCCTATCCGGCTATCGCAAGAACCGCCACCAACTCGATAGTTCAATTATCGAGCGCGTCAATCAGAAATGGCGTTTTGCAGTGGACGCTTGGAATTATCAGCCGCCGGACGCCAGCGGCTGAGACGCGTCGGCGCACCATTCCCACACATTCCCTTCTCCTACCTTCCACTCTAACGCTGCCAACGCATAAGCCCCATTGCTCCCTTGAGAGGGCCGCTCTATACTATGCTGTTCAAGGTCGGCAGTTCACGCTAAACCCCCCCCACCCAGAGAAAGGACCAAAATGTCGAACAACGCACCCAAGGGCACAGTGACCAACCCATTTGCCCTCAGCAGTGACGACGGCTACACTTGGCTCAAGGGCAATCTCCACTCGCACACGACCAATTCCGACGGCAAGGCCGCGCCGCAAGAGCGGCTCGACGGCTATGTCGGCCAAGGCTACGACTTCCTCTGCCTATCCGACCACCACAAAATTACCTTTATCGACACCGTGCAGGCCCCAAGCGACTTCGTGCTCATCCAAGGGGCCGAACTGCATCCGGACAATCCCTTCGGCGGCCAGCGGCACCACTTCGTCTGTCTCAATTTCCACGAGGACATAAACGCGGAGAAGATGCCGCCCCAGCACGTCATCGACGAGATCCGCCGCCAAGGCGGTGCTGTCTGGCTGGCCCACCCCCATTGGAGTTCGATCAATATCCTGCGCGACGCGGTACCGCTTTCAGGATTCGCCGGCATTGAGGTCTTCAACACCACCTGCCGCTGCGCCGGACGCGGCGAGTCGAGCGTGCATTGGGACGACTGGATGGATTTAGAGAATCGCCTCTACCCCGCGCTGGCCAACGACGATTCGCACGCCCTCGAAGCCGACCAGCGCGACACGTACCAAGGCTGGACCTGGGTCCGCGTCAAAGAGCGCACCGCCGATGCGGTCGTCGCCGCCCTAGTCGCGGGCGCATCGTACGGCAGCACTGGCCCCGCAATCCACGACATCCAGCTCCGCCGCACCGACCGCGAAGGCGACGACCGCACCCAGGCCGAAGCCACGGTGTCCTGCTCGCCAGCGCAGCGCATCGTCGGAGTGTCCGACTCTTTCGGCACCGAGTACCATCAGCACGGTGCCCTCTTCGAGACCGCGACCTTCGCGCTCAGAGCCAATGCCCGCTGGGTGCGCTTCGAGATCGTCGACGAGCGCGGCCAAAAGGCGTGGTCCAATCCGTTTGATCTGACCGCACTCGAACGGGCCGAATAAGGTCTATTTCTGCGTCGGCACGCGGCGCGACCAATCTTGGCCGTCAACCCAGCGCTGCTGTTCAAGGGCCATTTGCTGGGCCTTGTCGTAGTAGTGGGGATTGTTCGACAAGGGATGGTTGGCGCGGATCGCCCCCTCGGGAAAGAGATACCAATCCTCGCGGTTTACCAGATAGCCGCGAATCTGGGCACGGGGCGCGTCGTCGGTGATGTAATTGACTACGTAGAGCGTCCCATCGGGTAGTTGTACCCAGCCCGAATAGCCGCTGTCGGCCGACAGGGCGTGATCGTTGTCCAAAAAGGCAAAGCGGGCCTCGGTTTCGCCCTCGGATTGCTCTGGGTCGGCTGAAGCACCCGCCCAGGCAGGCGAGCCGCGCAGAGCCTCCGCCGCAGTCTCCACGTAGAGCCCCAAGGAAGTCGAAAGGCCGCAGGCGACCCGGTAGGTAATAGCCACCTCCCCCGAGCGCAGGCGGCCCACCGAAGGGCGGCCCAGACAGCGCATCATGTGCGTGCGCACCGGCGCTGACCACGTCCGACCGCCGTCGCCGGAAAAGCTCTTCCAGCCGCTCAGGCCCTCGCCGTCCTCGCGCATGTAGAGCACCAAAGTGCCATCGTCCATTTCGGCAAAATCCCCTTCGTTCATACGCCAAGGCCCCCCAGTGCAGGGCGCACCTTCGGGGTCGGGCACCTTGAAAGGGCCTTCCCAAGTCTGGCCCCGGCCGGCGGACAGATAGCACGTCTGCACTTCGACAAAATCCTCGGTCCCCCGCTGACCGGGCCACTGCTCGGTGAGGCCGACGATCAGATCGCCGTTGGACAGTTCCTTGATGGAAGGGACAATGCCCTCGGTCATGCCGGTCTCCTCCGGCCCCTCCCACGTGGCTCCATTGTCGCGGCTGCGCAACAGGAGGTTCATGCAGATGCTCGGCTCTAGGTACTCTTCAAAAGTATCCTTGAGTAGCAAGTCGACGATGAGCAGCAAAGTTCCGTCGCGGCAGGCGGCGATGCGCGAACAATTGAGCCGTCCCAGCCCTTGGGCGGTTTCCTCCTCAGTGCGCTCCGCCACCACTTGGCGCGGGCTCCAAGTCAGGCCGCGGTCGAAGCTGCGGCGCACGATTATGCGAGAAAAGGGGCGCGAACTGTGTCCCATGCTCTCGCGGTACGTGCATACCAAGGTGCCGTCGGCCGCTTGGGCCACATCGGCGAACGCCTCGTAGATTTCGTCATTGCGCGATACAGTGATCGTCTGCATGGTTGCCTCTCGGTTTTAGGTGAGTGCATGACAATATACGATGCGACCGAGTTGCCGTCGGATGGTGGCTTGCCCCCCCCACTTCCTTCTCCTACCTTCCCTCTCCAAATCCGTTAATACCGCCTCCTGTCGAGAGACCAACATCATGGCCGACCGCCCCAAAATCGCCGGTATCGTCACCGAGTACCGCAAGTACTCCCACGCCCAGCACATCTGCGACCGCTTCCTCGAAGGCTACGGCTGGAACAGCCGACACCACCGCCCGCCCATGGATCTGGTCTCGCTGTACGTAGATCAGCGTCCCGAAGGCGATCTGAGCCAAGATCGGGCGACCCGCTTCCCTCACATGGTGATCTACCCCACCGTCGCCGACGCCCTGACGCTGGGCGGCGCAGATTTAGCCGTCGATGGCGTCCTGCTCATCGCCGAGCACGGCACCTACGAGCACAATGAAAAGGGCCAACACCTCTACCCGCGCTACGAGCTTTTCAAACAGATCGCCTCGGTCTATCGCACGACCGGCAAGAGCGCGCCCATATTCAACGACAAGCACCTTTCTTGGAACTGGGACTGGTGCCAAGAGATGTACGATGTCTCGCAAGAGCTCGATTTCGCCTTTATGGCCGGATCATCGCTGCCCGTTACCTGGCGCACCCCTTCGCTCGACATGCCCCTTGGTGCCGAGGTCGAAGAAGCAGTCTGCGTCTGCTATGGCGGCGTCGATAGCTACGACTTCCACGGCTTGGAGACCTTGCAGTGCATGGTCGAGCGCAGAAAGGGCGGCGAGACCGGCGTCAAATGGCTCCGGGCCTACCGCGACGATGCCTTCTGGCAGGCGCACGCCGAGGGCGCGTGGTCGCGCGAGCTTTTTGAAGCCTGCCTCTGCCGCAGCCACACGCTCACTCCGGCAAGACCTGGGTTCAACAACCCCTTCCCCACCATCGACGAACTCAAGCACCTAGTCGAGAGCCCCGTCGCCTACCAGTACGAGCACGCCGACGGCCTCCTCTCGACCATGATGCTGATGAACGGGCTAGTCCAAGACTTTAACTTCGCCGCTCGGCTCACGGGAAGGGACGAGCCGTTCTCTACTCAGATGTACTTGCCCATGCCCCCGGCTCGCACCACGCTGGCCAACTTCTTCAGCCCGCTGACCAACAACATCGAGCAGATGTTCCTAACCGGCAAAGCAACCTATCCAGTCGAACGCACCCTACTCACCTCGGGTCTGGTCATCGCCGGCGTCGATAGCCTTCAGCAAGATCAGATCCAAGTCGAGACGCCCCACCTAAACATCGCCTACCAAGCCACTGAAGAATCCACTTTCTGGAGAACCTAAGTCTCTCTTAAGGACCCCTCGCCACTTTCCCCGGAGCTTTCGTCGCCCATGGCCACCAAACGCATCGCCGTCATCGCTACCATCTATCGCTACCTCTCTCACGCTCAGCACTTTGCCGACCGCTTCGTAGTCGGCTATCCCTACGGCGGCCGCTGGCACCGTCCCGACTGCAAAATCGTCTCGCTCTACGTCGATCAGCAGCCCGAAGGCGACCAAAGCCAAGACCGGGCGCGCGAATTCGGCTTCGCCGTGTACCCCACCATCGCCGAGGCCCTGCGCTGCGGCGGCGACGAACTAGCTTGCGACGCAGTGCTGATCATCGGTGAACACGGCGAGTACCCTAAAAACGACAAAGGACAGGTTCTATACCCGCGCTACGAATTCTTCAAAGCATGCGTCAAAGTCTTTGGAGAAGACGGCCGCACCGCGCCCATCTACAACGACAAGCACCTCTCCTACAGCTTTGACAAGGCGCGAGAAATGGTCGACGATGGCCACCGGCTCGGCTTCCCGATCCTCGCCGGTTCGTCGCTGCCAGTCACTTGGCGTCTGCCCGATGTCGAGCTGCCTTTGGGTTGCCAGATCGAAGAGGCGCTGATGGTCGGCGTCGGCGGCTCCGACCCCATGGATTACCACGCGCTAGAGGCCATGCAGTGCATGATCGAGCGTCGCTCAGGCGGCGAGACCGGCGTCAAATCCGTGCAATTGATCGAAGGAGACGACGTATGGAAAGCTGGCGAAGACGGCCGCTATTCGCTGGAATTGCTCGACTCCGCCCTCTCGCGCAGCGACTCTCCTTGCGGCAAGACCGACGAGGACGGCCGCACCCAAGACCTGCTCGGCAACGGCGAGCTACCTCGGCTCGTCAAAGAGCCGGCCGCGTACTTCATCGAGCACAACGACGGCCTCAAGACGACCCTCTTGATGCTCAACGGCGCCATCCGCGACTACTGCTTCGCCTGCAAGATAGCTGGCGAGGACGATCCCATTTCGACCCAATTTTTCTTGCCGCCAACGCCCAACGTCACGTACTCAGCCTGTCTGGTGGCCAAGATCTGGGAAATGATCGAGACCGGCCAAGCACCCTTTCCCGCCGAGCGCACCCTAATCGTCAGCGGCGCGCTCGAAAGCTGCCTGACCTCCAAAGTAGAGGGCCACAAGCTGCTCGAAACGCCCCACCTCAAGGTGGAGTACCAAGCGCCAGCCGAATCGCATCACGGCCGCTTCTAACAATTTTTAGAGCAACCTGTAGAAAGGAAGCATCC
>JAPPEF010000262.1 GCA_028875335.1 Gemmatimonadota bacterium | reverse complement strand
CACGCCGCTCGAACGCAACAGGTGGGAAGGGCCCAAGGGCCTTGCCGTCCGGAGCGGCCGTATAGATGAGAAGGTGCTGTACGATGGGCTGTTTATGCGCTCACCGGTGGTAGTGCGCGACCTGAATGCCGATGGAGTAGAGGATTGGGCATTTGTCGGCGGGGACCGCGCCTCGGGCTTTGGATTGTTCGTCGAATGGGGTGGGGGTGCGAATCCGACTAAGGAGGTGGAGCAGCATCGTTTGGTCGGCGAAGGGGTACAGGTGCTGCCGGGCGATGTGGATGGCGACGGCGATGTGGACTTGGTGGTGTTAAATAGCGTCTTGGGCGGCGTGCAGGTGCTCAAGAGTTCGGTGGGAGCGCCAGCGACCGCGGTGATGACGTCGGCGGCAGCGCGGCCGGCCCAGTATCGGCTGGGCGACAGCTATCCCAATCCGTTCAATCCGGCTGTAGTGATCCCCCTTGAGTTGGCGACGGATGCGGCGCAGATGTCGTTGACGGTGTATGATGTGTTGGGTCGTCGGGTGCGGCAGTTGTGGCAAGGGCCGCTTGGGGCGGGCAGCCATCGTTTTTCTTGGGATGGCCGCGACGCGGCGGGCAAGGCCGTGGCCGCTGGAGTGTATCTCTATCGGGTTGAGGTAGATGGACAGATAGAGGCCAAGAAGACGACGAAGCTGCCGTGAAGAATCGCTGCGGGCTGAGATTAGAGGCATCAGCATGGTGCGTATTAACACATTGAATCGCAGCGGTCGGACCTTAACCATCGAACTCATGGGATATATCAATAAGACGGAGTTCGATATCCTGCACGACTGCATGGAATCGTATGTCGAGGAGGGGGTACGGGAGGTCTGTATAGTGGCTAACGAAGTGCGGAGTATCAGTCCATTGCTTGAACGCGACGTAATCGGTTTGGGGCAATTGGGCCTGACTTTGCGCTTCCAGCAACTCGCTCCTTCTATACAGAGGTCGTTGGAAAGCTGGGGCTTGCAGGCGTGGATAGATGATGAGTAGTCAGAGGTTTTTCTATATATTACAAAAAAACCGATTAATCCATGAAAGGAGCTACGTTATGACCTATCGATCCCTACTGCTCGTCTGCTTGGCAACGCTGGGGCTGGCCGTCGCTGGCTGGGGGCAAGCCGACGGTAAAATCGCTTTTACCTCGTGGCGCGAGGGGGCCGGGGACGTGTGGATTATGAATGGGGATGGGAGCGACCCCGTCAACTTAACCCAAGGTCGGCATAGGCATTGCGTTAGCCCAGCTTGGTCTCCAGATGGCACGAAGATCGCCTATCTCGCCTTTAGTAAAGATCCCGCTTCCGTCCTCGATTATTCCATTGGTGACGTCTGGGTGATGGACGCCGATGGCGGCAATCCGCAACAAATGGGATCTCTAACAAATCCCAGATCTAATGATCTTATTTGGGCTGAAGACGGAAGTAGCATTTACTTCATAAATTACCTCATAGGGAGCTCTGAAGTGTTCGTTGTGGCGCTGGACGGCAGTGGCTCTTCACTTATGGATTGGAGGGAGGCGGCTTGGATAGTCAAAGGTTCCCTCGATAATCGCGGTCTTTCTCCAGACGGAACCAAACAAGCAGATGTCGTGTTGCAGGACTCTGAGGGCGATGCCTACCTATACCTAGCTATCTTCGCTCCCGGTGAGGTCCCGCAGCCTTCTGAGCAGATAGAAGATCTCCTGAATCGGATAGATTTCCGGGTGATTCCTCTTCCTGATCTACCTTATCAACAAGCTGAACTTGAACCCGGCTGGTTTATATCAGCCACCCCTGGACCTACTTGGTCGCCCGACAGCATGAAAATTGCTTTCTCTGCCGATAACGAGCAAGGGGATCAGGAGGTTTGGGTTGTTGATATAGACGGGAGCAACTTGGTCAATTTGACCGACGGTTTGGGCGGAGATTATCCTGCTTGGCAACCCGTTTTCCTTTCTGCTACTGCGACGAGCGTCGAGTCCCAGTCGTGGGGACGGATCAAAGCGCGGCTTTTAGGGGGTACCCGTTAGTGGCCGCGACGAGGCGGGCAGGGATGTGGCTGCTGGAGGGTATATGTATAGGGTCGAGTCAGCGGACTTTGCCGCGGCCAGCGATTTTCCAAATTGCCTCCAGCCGATTGGCGCGCAGCGCGTAGAGGTGGTCGTGGAGGTTGACGGTGGTGCAGCCGTGTCCAGGGATAAATTCGAGCAGGTCGCCGGGGTGGAGGTCAGTGCAGGGGCCGGCTATGGTCTTGAGGCGGCCGTGTTCTTCGGAGAGGGCGTGGCACTCTAGATCGGGGCGATCCTTGACGAGGGGGAAGCCGTGCTCGGGCGTCAGGCTCTTTAGGCCGGCGTCGGTGATGACCTGCTCGGGCGCGGGGCGGCTGGTAACGGTGGTCAGCACGCTGAGGGCGTTTTTGAAGCCCAAGTTTAGTTTGGCGTACGCCGCGTCCATTAGCGCGTACGAGCCAGCTTGGACCTCGGTGATGCCGTCGAAGGAGGTGCTGATGTAGTAATCGCCCGTGCCCGAGGCGCTGCAAATTAGGCAGTCGAGGCCGGCGCGTTCTACGTCGTCGCGAGCATCGACGAGGCGCTGGAGGCAGGTGCGGGCACCGTCGTCGCGGGCGTCTTTGTCTTCGAGGTCGATGATGTGGCCTTCGTAGCCCATCAGGCCGCAGAAGCGCAGGTGAGGTGCTTGGGAGGCCGCGCGGGCGAGATCGACGACGGTGGCGGGCGCGACGCCGCAGCGGTTGTGGCCGATGTTGACCTCCACGAGTACGCGGGGGCAGACCTTGTAGGCTTGGGCGGCCTCGTTGAGGTCGGCGAGATTTTGCGGGTCATCGACCGCGGCCATAATGTCGCAACGAGCGGCCAGCGCCATGAGGCGCTCGATCTTGCGACGACCTACTACTTCGTTGGCAATGAGGATGTCTTGGATGCCGGCGTCGGCCATGACCTCGGCCTCCCCGACCTTGGCGCAGGTGATTCCCTGCGCGCCGGCTGTGAGCTGGAGGTGGGCGATGGCTGGGGTTTTGTGTGACTTGGTGTGCGGCCGGAGGCTTTTGCCTGCCGTGCGGAAGTGCTCGGCGAGTAGGTCAATGTTGTATTCGAGCGCGGCGAGATCGACCAAGAGGACGGGGGTGTCGATGGCGTCGCGGGTCATGCCGATGTGTTCGGTAGTCATAATAGGGCTTTGTGGGTTGGGTGGATATTGTTTGCGAATTGTGCTGGACGATTAATGTAGCGGTACTGATTCCGTATCTCTACCGATTTCGCCTCATACGGATGGCGGTCGCCGCGGCGCGTTAGGCACAATAATGGCCCGTCTTTCTGGGGTCAAGCGTTGTAACAGTTCTTCTGAAATTTGATAGTTGAAGCGCTCGCGCACGTATTTCGGAGAATAGCGATAGACAATCGTTCGCCGATAACCGGGATTGGTGCGTTCTGCTGAGCCGTGTGTTATCGCATCGGTGAATAACAAAACGTCCCCTGCCTTTAGATACATTTCTTGCATGGCGATGGCTGTTCCGGCGGGTTTGCCGCTCACGCTATCGTAAATCAAGCCCCGACCATCCATCTCTAGCCGAGGGTGAATTTCCGTACACTTGTGGCTGCCCGGAATTAGGACGGGTGGGCCATCGCCCTCGCCGATGTCGTTGAGAGCCATCAATACGTTGATTTGTCCGACCATCCATTCCCCAGTGTTGTTCTGGCGAAACGTCAGATAACTGAGCGGAACATGGCCGCCGCAGTGGATGTGGAGGTAACCACCTGGACCGCGGACGTTGAGAAAGTTCTCGTGAATGGAGAGACCATTTGCTGAAGAGTGGATGTACTTCTTGACCAAGTCGATCCAGGCGGGATGATCTATCAGTCTCTCGAAAACAGGGCCACCCTCAATGATGCTTTGGAAGTTGACGCCATTTTCTTCATTGTAGGTTTGCGTTTCTATGTGATCGCCGATCCAGCGGCCTTTTTTTTTTGGATCACCATCGGTTGACCACGGCTCTTGTACATACGCTGCGTGGTCGTCTATCCACTGGTTCATCTCGCGCAAGTCTGCCGCCGAGATTGCATTTTTTAAGACCAGATAACCTTGGAGGTCGAATAGGTAGTCTTGGACGCCGTTTTCCATTTCTTTTTTTACCTTTCTTTCAACTGCGATTGGAACTTGTTTCTTCAAGACCCAAATATCGCGTCTCTGGAAATCCGGCCTCAAGGTCATCCCAAAAACGATCTTGCAAAATGGTAGGACGCACGTCGAGCTTTCGCAAATCCGTCTTTGCCAAGAAACTCGCATTGACGAGAAACGTCTCTGCTGGTTCTTTGTTGGCAAGTGTGAGGGTTCCGGTGAACCTTTTGCAGCGAATAAAAAATTTGCAGAAGTGATAGTCTGGTTGGACATATTCGATGATATAGACGATGCGATCTAACTCAACGGATAACCCCGTCTCTTCCATCGCTTCGCGTCGCGCACAGTCGAAGATCGATTCGTTCCCCTGTAACTTTCCCCCCGGTGGTAACCAAAAATCATACTGTCCGCTTTTTCTATGATTGACCAATAGCAGGCGCTTGTGCTGGACTATTAGAGCAGCGGCACTGATTCCGTATCTCACGCTAAAACGCAAGCGGCAAGTCGCCGTTGTCATCGAAGGGCATTTCCTCGGCTTCGGCGATGATTTCCAAGTCCTCGCGCTGTTCGGCTTCGGAGCGATAGGCTTCTGAGACGAGGAGTTCGCCTAGCTCTAGGGTGTTGTGGATGCGCAGGACCTTGGCGTTTTCAGGCGCGACTAGGCCGACGGTTTCTAGGGCCTTTTCAATGCAGATGCGGTCCGTGTCGAAGTAGAGCGGGATATGCGCGCCCGAGGGGTGGTTGCCGGTCATGCAGTTGATGTAAGTGATCTCGCGGTCCATCTCCTCGATGGCGCGCTTGTGGGCGTATTCGGCGATGCCGATGCCCGAGGCGTTGCCGTGGGTTTCTTCAGTCAGGTTGCGGACTAGGATGCGAGTGACTTTGGGGTACTCCTTGTCGGCGGCGTGGTTGTCGTGGAACTTGCGGCCGACGACGTTGGTGTCCATGCCAGCGCCGGAGATGTTTTTGCCGATCGCATCGACGATGAGCAGATCGACTTCGTCGAAGGGCAGGCGCGGCATCCATTGCTTGGCGAGGACTAGCAGTTCTTTTTCGCGTTCCACGAACTCGTCGGCTCCTACACCCTTGATGAGCGCGGTTTGGTCGTACTGGTTTTCGACTAAGCCCAGCCCCATGAGCACGCCGCACTGGTCGATGACGGCTTGGCCGACTGAGCGGATGATGCGATCGAAGCTGTAGTGGACAATGGCTTGGTGGTACAGGGCTGCGCCTTTGTGCTTGCCCAAGCCGATGAGCATCATCTTGTGCAGGCCGCTTTCGATTTCGCCGACAAAGTTAGTGTGCGGCTTGACGCGGCCGACGACGGCTACGTGGTCGGCTTCAAAGGCGTATTTGTCGAAAAAGACGGGGACGCCGTCCTCGGTCGCGCCCACCTGGACGGTTTCCATAGACGACTTAATGGACACGCCGGTGTACTCCTCGGTGACGCCGTAGCCTTCGATGATTTCCTGTTGCGCCTCGGCGATGCCGCCGCCGTGGCTGCCCATGGCGGGGACGAGGAAGGGCTGGAGGCCGAGGGCCTTAAACTCGGCCACGAGGCTTTTGATCACGAGCGCGATGTTGGCAATGCCGCGGCTACCGACGGAGATGGCGATGGTCTCGCCGGGATTGATTTTGGGGCCTAAGTCGAGGCGCTGGACCTCGGTGCGCACGGCCGCGGGAATGTCTTCGACGGTGGGCGCGGAAAAAATTTGGCGGACGCGGAGCATGCGGGGTAGGGACATGGTGGACCTCCTAAATGGCTTGTTGGAATAGAACTTCGAGATCGCGTTGGGTAGTCTTGCGCGGGTTGACAGCGATGTTGCCGCTCTGCATGGCAGTGCGCGCCATGGTGGAGATGCGGGCTGTATCGACGCCGACGTCTCCTAGCTTGGTGGGGATGCCTAAGTCGGCGTTGATATGGCGCACTGCGACAATGGCGGCGTGTGCGGCTTGGCGTTGGTCTAACCCGGAAGTGTGCGCGCCGAGTGCTTCGGCGATGGCGGCGAATTTGCCGGGGCAGGCGAACCAATTGAATTCCATGACATAGGGCAGCAAGATGGCGTTGAGCAGCCCGTGATGCACGTGGTAGTGCGCGCCGACCGGATGGGACATGGCGTGGACATTGCCGAGGCGCGTTTGCGAAAAGGCGACGCCGGCCAGCATACTGGCGATGAGCATGTTTTCGGTGGCGGCTAGCGCGTGGTCGTTGGCGCAGGCTAAGCGCAGATTGTCGCCGATGAGGCGGATGGCGTGCAGCGCGATGCCTTCGGTGAGGGGTGTGGCCGCTAAGTTGATATAGGATTCGAGCGCGTGGGTCAGGGCGTCCATGCCAGTGGCCGCGCCGACGAGAGCGGGCAGGGCGACCGACAGGTCGGGATCGAGGACGCCGAGTTGAGGCGCGATCTTCCAGCTAATGACCGGGTCTTTGTTGCCGCTGGCGGGGTTGTCCAGCACGGCGAAGGGCGTGACTTCGCTGGCAGTGCCATAGGTCGTGGGGACGCAGGCGAGATAGGGCAGGTCGTTTGCGACTTTGTCGCTGCCCAGATACTGGGTAATGCGTCCGTTGTTGGATGCGAGGACGCCGATCATCTTGGCCACGTCCATGGGCGAGCCTCCGCCGAGGCCGATGATGGCGGTGCAGCGTTCTTGTCGGTAAGCTTGGACTCCATCTTCGACGAATTCTTGGGTCGGCTCACTCGAACCGTCTTTGAGATAGACAGCGTGAGGGATGTTGCCGAGAGAGGCAGTGACTGCTTCCACGGTGCCGATTTCTCCTAAGACCTGATCGGAGACGATCAGGACCTTGTCGGCCGGTGAGAAGCAATCCGCCAAGCAGGCGATAGACCCAGGGCCGTGGACGATGCGAGTGGGGTGGCGGAAGTCGAAGTGGGTTTGGAAGGGCATGGACGATCCTCTATGTACAAGAGGGAAAGTAGCTAGCGCTTGTCGTTGATGTCAAGGTAACTGGCGGGGCGCTACCTGCATAAAATTAGGATAACCCACCGACCAAACTCTGAACCGATGTTTCAAGTTCATGGGTTATCTGTTCTACCGTCTCTCTTTTCTGAGTTCTGTAGGTAGCGTAACATTCCCGGAGATCTTTCGGTTCGCCGACGCGGACTGATGCCACTCGCGGCCCGCGCATTTCCGACCTGCCAAAGACTTCTCTTTCAAGACGGAGAATCACATCGAGAAACCGCTCTGGCGACGGTTCTTCAGCAACATACCCATCAGAAATGGATATAAAATTGATCAACCGCTCTAGGTCGGGATAGAATTGTTGAAATTTCTGGAGTTGCTCTCCGTGTATTTTCTGCTCGTACTCCGTCATCTGCTCAACGTCCTTATAGATTTCGGCATCGACTATGTTTTTCAACGCACGCGTCCTCGTGAGTATGTCGGCTTCAGTTTGGATACCCATAATTCCTTCAGCATGGGACAGGATCGCATCTTTCAACTTTTCGATATGTACATCAAGGGACACAGTTTCGTCCATCTTATACTGATATTCCGCTGCGAGTGTCTTGACTATCGCGACACCGATGCGGCGCAACCGATCGTAGCGTTCTACTGGCGTCTGTTCAGCAGGCGGGAGGATATACCGTTCTAACCTTGTGAGAGCAGTGTCAATAGAATTCCACATGTCTTGCGGATAGTGATATTTGATGCCGACGGGCACAGCGTAGAGCGATTTGCTGACTTGCGCTTTTTCCATATCGTCCAACGCCCAGAAGCACATCTGGACAATGCCTCTCTCAAAGCGCATGACGGTGTCATTCTGGCGCGAAATTTCCCCTTCGCCAAAGATGACGATCGGCCAGTCGCCCTTAAACAAAAGCGCCCGCGTCATGCGGAAGGCATCTCTATCTACAGTGCCGCGCACCACCGAGTACACACCGCACCGCTGCATCAGATAGCATCGGATAGCTCCAAATCTACCCCTGTCGAAGGCTTCTCGAGCTGCCATGTAGTAGAACGGTTGCGATAATTGTTTTGACAAGAGGAACATAACCATAGGATCTTCGTGCGCCGGATGGTTAGGGGCTAAGACCGTAGAATGCCCACGTATTGCCTCTAACCGAGCGATGGATTCTGCGTCAACGTCCAGCGTTAGCCCTTTCAAATACAAGCGATTCACAAGCGGTATCAGGGCTTGTATAGTTTGAATCGCTGTCACGCTTGGTTTAGGTGGTTTGAAAGCTAACATCGCGTCCTATGTTTGGAAGGGCATGGACAATCCTGAGTGCAGGAGGGAAAGTAGTTAGCGCTTGTCGCCGACGTCAAGGTAACCGGCGAGGGCTGGGTCGGTAGCCCGCGCCTTTATTGGATAACTACGGGAATCCCGTATATTTGTCTTATGGAAAGCAACGCGTCATGAGCGAAGAAAATACCACGAAATTTAGGTTGGACGAAAAGAACCTACCGCGTCTGAACAAGTCCCAGGCGCGACGTCTCGATTCCATGCGTGACGAGGAGATCGAGCAGGCCGCGTCGTCCGATCCCGACAATCCGCCTTTGACGGATGAGGAACTCGCAGCATTCGAGCGCGTTCCTGACACGAAGGCGATCCGCAAAGCCCTGCGTTTAACTCAACGCGAATTCGCCACTACGTTTCAGCTTTCTTTGGCGACGGTAAGAGACTGGGAACAGGGGCGCTACCAGCCGGATCAGGCGGCTCGTACGCTCCTGCGCGTAATCGCCCGTGCCCCCAAAGCGGTCAAGCGCGCCCTAGAGATGTCTTAAGCTGAGGGCGGCAAACACCTGCCCCCTCGCTGGTTGATAGCTGACGGCTTCGATCGGCACCGCACTATACCACCGCTCCCATGGTCACGGTTTGCCGGGGTTAGAGCTGCAATTCTCGTTGATGTTCGCGAATATGGCTTCGTGGCGTCGGCAGAGAACCAATTATCCCGTTGGGCTCAAAGCCCTTGCGGGCATACAGGGCGATGGCCGGCTGGTTATGGTCTCCGACATCCAATAACACCCGCCGAGCGCCACTGATTCGCGCCCACTCAACGACGGCGTCAATGAGCGCTTCACCCACGCCTTGTCCTCTGACCTCTGGGGACACCCACATCGAAATCAGCCAAGCGGCGTCAGGTTGTAAGTCATCGCGCGCGCCCCGCACTAGGCCCACGTCCTCTCCATCCACGATCGCTACGAAGGTGGCGATTTCTTGGAGTTGTGCCGTCCAACTGTCCAGCGGTCGGGCAGCGGCCTCGTCATAGGTGCTGCCAAAGGCGTCAGGCGCATCGGCCAGAGCCCGCAACCGGATCGTGCGTAGACGCAGTCCTTCGTCGACTGCAAGGCGTTTAATGTCAATTGGGGCCTCACGAGATGTCATCCTAAAGCGCCTTTCCCTCACCGCGTTTCCGCTCTCGTCGACAAGGGCACTATTCCCGGCTGGTGGCCTCTTCCAGTGCACGCTGGTCGTCTTGGGCCCACTGCTGCCAGCGCGCTTCGTCGGGCTGTTGGAAACCGCTGTTGGCGCGACTTTGCAAGTGCTCGTCCTGACCCAGCAAGCGCAGGGCCCGATGGTCCTGCTGGCTCCGGGCCCAATTGATGAGTTGTTGGCAGTTGGGACCGGTGAACGTATCCGTGTGTCTGAGCCAAGAGATGTTGTAGTACACACTGAAGAAGTAGCGCTTGCGTCCCGAGGTATTGGGCGTCCCTGAGTGCAGCAGGCCATTGTGGGTCAAAACCACATCGCCGGCTTTCATGTAGATCAACAGCTCGTCTTGGTGCGGCTTGCGGATCTCCTCCTCGG
>JAPPEF010000082.1 GCA_028875335.1 Gemmatimonadota bacterium | reverse complement strand
GTTCAGCAGCGCACCGCCGCCCGAGCAAGGCCGCAACGACCAGCCCAAGTTGGGGGTTTTTCTGTGTCGCCTGCGCCACAACCGACTCGACATCCACCTGATCCGCACCGCCGGGGCGCAGGATTGGGGATCGGGTCCGCAACGGCTGCTCATCCCAGCAACCGCCGACTTGGGCGGAGCCCCCTTAGGACTGACCGCGACCCACCCACTGGGCTGGGAAGCAGAAGTCCCCATAACCTTCCCCTCGGTAGTGCGCCAGCCGGTGCGCAACGACTATCCCTTGCTGGCCTGTCTGGAACTGGGCGCACAGGCCCTGCGCTGTCCCTGGACCGATTTGGACCAGTCCAGCGACCGCCTGCGCTTTTTGCGCAGCCAAGGCGTCCAAGTGCAGGCGACCATTCTCGACGACGAGAATACCCCGTACGAGTCCATCTTGGAAAGTCACCGCGACCAAGTGGATACTTGGGAGATCCAGACGCTAGGCGAGCCTTGGCCCTCGTCGTCGTGTCTATATCTGTTCAAGAGCTACCACCGCAATCTGCGGCTGTCTCTGGCTCCAGTAATCCCCGGCCAGCAGATAACCGGCAAGCAGCACCCTCGCACGCGGATCGGCTACCGGCCCGACGAAGTAGCCCAACTCGACCGTCTATTGCAAAACGCGGATACGTGGATAGAAGCGGCCCTGTGCCGACTGGACGCAACGGCCCCTTGGGAAGATGCCTTAGCTTGGCGCGAGGTAAGTGCCCTGCCCACGATGGGACGGCTAGATTTGCTCTTTGAGTTGCCGGGGCGAAGCGACCAAGACGATGCAGCCCAAGCCGCAGAGGCGCTTTTTGCAACGGCGCTACTGCCGAGGGCCCGGCTCTTTGTCGAGCCTTTTATCGATCTGGATCGCACCATGGATATCGGTCAGGGACTTTTGGATCCCCTGTGCAACCCCCGCCCCGTCTTTAGCGTCCTGCGCTGCCTCAATGCGCTGCTACAGCGCTTCCGCGTGCCTTTTGCCAAGGCCACTAGCGTAGAAGGCGACGGTGCGACAGCGCGACTGATTCAGGGATCGACCCGCACGTTGGCCTTACTATTACCAGCAGTTGCGGGAGCTGCGGTCCCATCTGCTTGGGAGGGTGTGGGATTGGCGCGGCTTTATCGCCTAGCCGACGAGACCGTAGAAGAGATGCAGGCCGACCAACTTCCAGAGGTAGCACTCGACCAGCCGAGCTTGGTGATCGTCGAAAATTAGTCGATATGCTCCGTGCGGTCCGAGTCGAGTAGCTCGCGTATCCCCTCCATATTGTCCAAACCTAAGCGGATCTGGCGAGAGAGGTTTTCCTCGGCCTCGCGCACTTGGGGTAGGGTCGCGCAGACGTGATCGAACTGGTCGTGGGGAATGACCACCACCCCGTCTTGGTCGGCAACCGCGATCTCACCAGCATCCACGCAGATCCCGCCCATGACCACCGGCATCCCGGCCGTACCTGGGCCATTGCGGGTACAGGAGTTGGGCGTAATGCCCCGGCAAAAAGCGGGCAAACCGACGGGCAATATCCCATCTATGTCGCGCATCAGGCCGTCGGTGACAAAGCCGATCACGCCTCGGTTGCGGCCCATGGCCATCATGTTGTCGCCGGCAACCGCAGTCTTGGTGAACGTATCCGTGGCGATGAAGATCGCGTCCCCCCGCTGCGCGATCTCGAGCGCGGCAAAGACCGCGAGGTTGTCGCCCGGCCCTGGATGACAGGTGACGATGGGCGCGACGAACTTGCAGTTGTCCGGGTCGAGCGGCTTGATAAGGTAGTCGATCGCGCCGCGACCGTTCATACAATCGACGATAAAGCCAGTGGGAACATTGCGGAGAGCACGCAGGACAGCTTCCGAAGGTCGCGGAAAGTTACGACGGACAGTAAGTAGCGGAGGATCTTTAATCATGTTGGCTCCAAGGGTGAATGAAGGCGGACTATTTTATAGGAGGCCAAGGGTAGTTGTCAAATACTAGGACTACCCTACCATCGCAAAACGTCCGATGTGGATTTGAATGCTCTTCTCAGCGCTCCACCGCATGGCCCCAAGGCCCGGGGATGTAGGGAAAGCGCGTTTCGAGATCGTCGGCTAGTTCCACCCCCCAGCCGGGCGCGGCGGGCAGCGCGAGGTAGCCTTCGGTCGCGGGCGGGTCTTTGAGGATGTCCCATTGCAACGGGCCTTGGCCGATGAACATTTCCAGTACGTGTTCTTCAGGGAGAGCGGCGAGGAAGTGGGCGTTAGATATGGTCAACAAGCCGTTGTGCCAGTTCTGGGTGAAAAGCTCGATCCCGTGCTCTTCCGCGCGGTGGTAAATGCGAATGGCCTCGGCGAGACCACAGACGCCGACATCGAGCTGGCCCTTGGCGTACGCTTTCTGCGCGAAGAACGGCTCAAACTCGGCGAGGGTCGAGTTGGATTCGCCGCCGGTAATAGGCAGATGCAATTCGGCGTTGAGGCGGGCGTAGCCGTCGATCTGGTCCTTGGGCAGCGGTTCTTCAAACCAAGTCCAACCCGCTTCGTCGAGAAAGTGGCCAATCTCGCGGGCCTGTGCCTCGTCGAGGCGGCAATTGCCCTCCAGCATCAGCTCCATGCGCTCGCCCACTGCGTCGGTCACCTCCTGCAACAGGTCAATCATCCGCGCAACCGTGACGCCCGACCACAACCACTCAGTGCCCAGCCGCATCTTATAGGCGGTAAATCCCCGGTCAGCGAGGGCACGTGCTTCATCGACGACGGATGTGGGGTGGTCGTCCCAGTCGTACTGGACGCCGCCCGAAGCATAGAGGCGGAAGAGGGTGCGCGGTTTGCGCTCGGGGGCGTCGGGCGTGATGAGGGGGACGATGAGTTCGGAGACTGTTTTATTTTGCGCCTTGGCGCGTAGATCCCACAACGCCAATTCGAGGCCGGCGTAGACAATGTGCATCGAGCGATCGCCAGTGGGTTTGGACGCGAGATCTGGGTCGAGCGGATCGCGGCCGATTAGACTGGACTTGAGCGCGTCGAGCCGCTGGCGAATGACCGGTGGATCGCCATAGGTAGAAGGTTCAGCAATGCCCTGCAAGCCGGCGTCCGTGTCGATAATGACGATGGGACAGTCGGCTTTTTCCACGTGGAAGGTGGCGGTGAACCACTGACGCTCGGGTTCGTGGGGACGAGAGAGGCAGAGGGTGCGGATGTCGGTGATTTTCACGGGATTTCCTCAGCGCGCACCCAATCCAGCGAGAAGCAAGCCAGGGTCAAGCGCTCATAGGGATGCTCGGCACCGCATTCATAGAGACAAGCGGCGCGGCCATCGGGCAAGGCGGCCAGACAGGAGTACGCTGCTGGGCCAGAATGCAGAACGCGGGAGCTAGCCCACGTTTGGCCATCGTCCTCACTGAGCCGCACGGTCATGTTCTGGCGGCCCTCAGTGCTGGCGGGGTTGGAAAAGAGCACGCTAGTGCCGACCCGGCGGATACTGGCTTGGCAGATCGGCTCGACGAGAACGGGATCGCGCGCTATCGACGACCAACTCTGCCCCCCATCGTCGCTAAACGAAAAGGCGCGAGCGCGGATGCTGGGATCGTAGTTGCGCATATTGAGCAACAGACGACCGTCCTGCAGCTCGACGATTTCGCACTCGTTGACTTGATCTTGCGGGGTCGAGCCGCCGCGCCGCCAACTTTGACCGCCATCGTCGCTGAGCAAGACGTGCGAGTAGTATTTCTTGGTGTCCGCTTCAATGTGGTCGCAGGGGACGACGAGCCGACCTGTGACTAACTGGATGCCAGCGCCTGGCCCGGTGGCGTACCAAGTCCAGTTAGGTTGCTTCGCTACGGATGTGATCTCCACAGGAGAAGACCATGTGCGTCCGTCGTCCTCGCTGCGCGTCAGCCACACCGTGCGAGTGCCCTCACTCGTTTGGTCGATGATCTCGGGCTCGTGGTCGCCGCCGAGGTTGTGCGTCATCAGCAGAGAAATCGCACCCGTGCGGGCATCGATTACCGGGCAGGGATTGCCGCAAGTGTTCGGGCCATCGTCCCACACTAACTCAAAGGGAGCAAACGTCTGTCCGCCATCGTCGCTGCGCCGCAGCAGCATGTTGATGTCGCCGGTGTCGCCGCGCGCGTTTTTGCGGCCCTCGCAAAAGGCGAGCACCGCGCCAGTGGGCGTGGTAATCAGGGACGGGATGCGGAAGGTATGGTAGCCTTGGGTCCCGCTCTCAAAGAGGTCTATGGAATCGATCATGTCGTTGGTTCCTATACCATGAATCCTTCTACCGGCTCAAGTCTTTTGGCCACTGGATTGACGCCCATAAACACGCCTTCAAGGGCCAGAGCACCTAGCAACGGCACTGTATCCTCCGCATTAAATAAAACGAGCGTAACCACCTCTCTCCCTTCAACTCGCAGCCACGTCTGGCCAACGTCCATAAGCCGAACCTCGCCTTGGCCAAACTGAAAACGCTGCTGCATCAAGGGAGTCACCCCCAGTTGGCGCAGAACGGACGCCGGAACCGAGGTTATAGACGCTCCTGTATCCACTAGCGCATCCAAGTCGATCCATTGCGTCCGCTGTTGGTCGCCGATGCTGATCTGTACGTTGAATGTTCCCATATAATGCGGTCCTCGGAAAGGAAATCATTGATTAGATACGTGGAATATACCCTATCGAATTGGGGCAGAGCAAGGGTGTCTCCTATAGCGGTTGCAGGGAAAAAGCACGTCTGAGTAAATTCAGATCGTCCGCCTTCTTTGACGCCTAGAGAAGCGGGATTAGTACTAGCCGACAACCATTAAACCGGAGGAAATCAACATGGATCCCATAGCAGAGCTAGCCGAATTCGACCGCGAGACCGTCGCCCAAGCCAAAGCCGTCGAACAGCGCATCCAAGCCGAGGGCCTTGCAGCCGGGCACACCATCCGCGACGTGCGCGTCTTCCGAGTGCTGATGCCCTGGGTTGGGACCAAGCGTTGGGACGGCTCGGCCGAGAGTTTTACCTTCGCCGAGTTCGAAACCGATAAAGGCTTGGTCGGCATTGCCGAAGGTACCAATGCGGACGCCGAAGAATTAAAGGGCAACGTCCTGGGCAAAAATCCTTTTGATCCAAGCATTCGCGCCGATATGGGCTTGGCCTACTGGGACCTAATCGGCAAAATCGCCAACCGACCGTTGGGCCAGTACTTGCACGAATGCTTCGCGCTGGAAACCCCCTTGGCAGAGCGCGTGCCCATGTCGGCCTACACTTGGTATCGCTTCCCCGACCTCAACGGCGAAAACGCCGTTACCTTTGAGAGCTATCCCTCCTACGTACAGGAAATTATCCGCACCCACGGCTTCCACAACATCAAGCTCTCGATGTGCGATTTTGAGCCGCAGCACTACGTGGAATTGGTGCGCAACATCCGCGCAGCCGTGGGCTCGGACGTGGACATTCGCGTCGATCCACACGCCTCTTGGGGCGAGGCGCAGGCGCTGCGCTTTATGCGCGAGGTCGAAGACTACCATCCGGAGTGGATTGAGGAACCAGTGGGCGGGCGTTTCGCT
This sequence comes from Gemmatimonadota bacterium, assembly GCA_028875335.1. The sequence goes on along the minus strand of JAPPEF010000082.1, from coordinate 4,418 downwards.
CACATCTTCCGCGCTGGCCATCGCCTGCGGCTATTGAGCACCATACCGATCTCGTCGCACGCTTGGCTGCCGCCGCTAATACCGCATCCCAGCCCCAAGGGCCGCTACGGCGACGATGCCCTAGACGCGGAGTTGGATCTGGACGCGCTGCGCCGCTGGCAACCAGCCGACATTTCCGCTCCCGACGCCTACGCGGGGCCGCTGGCGCTCAAGCGCTATTACGACGCGGCGCGCTTTCTGGGCATGGGAATCGGCATGCACAGCGCGTATGAACTGGGACCGGCGACAGCGATCCGCCTGCACATCGCCGCCTTTACCTTTCCCTACGAGATGCCCTATCACATCGTCTGGGGGCGGGACCGCGCCTTCCCGCCCTTCTCGGCGCACGCGATCGACGCGCATTACAACCAGTGGACCGACGACGTGATCTGCGGCGGCAAAATGGCCTACGACCAAGGGTTCCTCACCGTGCCCACCGGGCCGGGGCTAGGCATCGAACTCGACCCCGAGCGCCTGCACCACTACGCCTTCAGCGAAGAGAAGGCCGCGGCCCATACCCACCACATCGAACAGATCCGCGCGACCTACCTCGACGCGCTCGGCTGGCGAGTAGAGCGCAGCGGCTGGCGGCGTTATCGGACGCGCTAGACTCTTTTAAGGAAAGTTCAATAGACCACTGAGACCACGCGCCGGACGCGCTGCTGATGGGCGTCTCCATCGAGGTGGAGCTCGAGCAGATAGAGGCCGGGCGGCACCAGTTGCCCTACTTGGTCGCGGCCATCCCAAGTGAAGTCCTGAGCACCCGCAGTAACAGCTTGCGCGCGCTCGACGAGCGCGCGGCCGGCCAAGTCGTAGAGCCGCAGGTGCCAAGGGCGCGGTTCGAGGATATTGATCACGTCGGCGCGGACGGCGAGCGCGTCGTTTATGCCGTCGCCATTGGGCGTCAGCACTGCGGTGTCGAAGACGACGTTGAGCAAGAGGTCGCGGGCGACGGGCAGACCGACGACGTTGGTGCTACTGGCAACTTGGTCGGTAGCATCCCCAGGATCGACGCGCTGGCGGCTGGCGTCCTCAGTGCTCGCGTCTTGAATGAAAAGGACGAAGGGAGTGGACTGCTGAAAGACTTGGGCAGCAAAGCGCAATTCGACGAGATCGTTATCGCGCAGCGGCTGGGGGAAGGTCACCGCAAAGCCAGCTTCGACCGACTGGTCTGTGACCTCTAAGGGCTCGTCGTTGACCAAAGCGCGAATAAAGCGCGTCGGCGTCGGCGTCTCCAAGACGAGGCGGTCGAACCCAGATGCCTTAGTCTCGCGCGGGCGCAAGAAGAAGCGGAACTCGGTTTCCTCACCCGGCAGGACTTGGGTCGGGGAAATTTCGCTGACAGCGCGCTGAGATAGCGGGTCGCTAAATGCAATACTGAGCGCGTCGAGTTGCAGTGCCACCGCTGGATCTTCAGTGACCATCCGCATCTGTAGCTGAGCGTAGCGCCGCGGCGAGGGCGACTGGAACTCTTGGCCGGAGAAGGCGTAGAGCTTGCTCCACGCGCTCCAGTCGCCGCCGATGACCCGGGAGGTGTCGATAGGTCCTTTGAAACTCGGAATCAGCTTGTTGTATTTCCTCTCGGTGACTTCCTTGCCGTTCTTGTCGTAGTAGGTGAGCAGGTTTTCGACCTCGTTGCCGGAGCGGCTGCGTATTTCCAGTCGGGTGCCCGGCGGGATGTCGGCCTCCCAAGATAGGGCATTGAGGCTTTTGGGGCCTTGGAAGTCCATGATGTGCGAGCGAAATTCCAAGTTCTGCGGGAAGCCCTCACCGAAAACCTGAAGCTCCTCGGCGAAGCCCCGAAAGGCCCAGCGATTGCTCGCGTCCCAGCTCTTCCACAGCACCCGGATAAAGCGAGTGGGCACCAGCCCGAACTCGTGGGTGGCGACCCCGGTTACTTTTTTGACGTATTCGTTAGCAGTGCCGGAATAGTACTTCTGCCAGATCAGAGTGCCATCGGGTGCCAAGGAACCGTCGGAACCGAGCACCTCGTAGAAGTTGAACCCAAAGGAGCGCAGGGTGACGAAGAAGTCGACGAACCGACCGCTGCCACCGGTGATGCCGCCGCCGGGCCGGGCGACTACGCCGCCGACGATTTTGAGCTTATCGACAAAGTAGGTGGCCCCCAAGTCGAGGACGATGTGCGAAAATACATCGCGCTCGGCTTGGATGGTGCGCCGCACAAACCAACGAGTGGAGAGATCTCCGTCAATGAGCACTCGGGCGTTGCCCAGCGGAATGAGGTCTTGGGTGACAAACGCATCGAGAACGACTTCGAGGTTGCCGCCGCGTTCGAGCGTCCCCAAGGCCAGATTGTCGCCCAGCGCTTCGACCTCGACTTCGAGCAGGCGGGTATTCGGTTCGAGGGCGAGCATATCCAAGCGCACGTACTGGATCGGCGTGTGGAAGGACTGATCGAGTTCATAGGTGATCTCGTGGCGAGTGTTCTCCTTGAATCGCTCGCGCTGCCGGTAGACGACTGTTCCGGCGATAGGATTATCGACCTCGTCAACGGCGTGTTCACCAGTGGAAAGCAGCAAGTCAAAAAGCGCTGGAGCCGGTCCTTGGGGATCGAAGATTAGCTTGACGCGGCGAGCGGAGACGCCCCGGCCCAAATCGACTTCAATGTTCCAGCTTTCGGGAGGATCGTCCAGATGTGGGTGCCAGCCAGTCGAGAGATCGCCATCCATAACCAAGGGCGCGTCTCGTAGGTTGGAGCCCGCGCGGCGGATGCCGCTGCCAAAAGCCGAGGCATTGAGAGACGCATTGATATCGCGGCGGGCAGCGATGGGCTTGAGCCCACCCTGTGGAGTCAACTCGACCGTGCCGGGCAGCGGCCAAGCCTGCCAGTCGCGGCGGGAGGCAAAGCGAAGCTCGTCGGCACTCGCCGGGAACACGCTGAAACAGGCGCAGACAACCACGCACCCGGTGAATAAGACAAATCGCCCAAGGCATCGGTTGCTGGAATCCATGATTCGCCCTGCCTCTGCATAGAGTGGATTCAAACGCTACTTCTGCAAGACGCTGCCTGCACCATGGCGGTCCCAAATCCCCACTGCGCCGTTGCGCTGCCCATCGGCCCCCAAGAAGACGAGATGCGTTCCATTCGCGGCGTTGACGTGCAAACCACCGTTGCCGCCAGCACCAGCACCCGCGTAGATCAGGTTCTCGCCGGTGCGGCTATTGATCAGCAGACCGCCATTTTGCGACGAATCAGCACCGGCGAGGAAGATGTTGACGCCCGCGGCATTGTTGGCCATCAGCAAGCCACTGCCCTCGTCTTCGCCCGCAGCAATTAGCAAATTGCCGACCGCGCTCTGCAAAGCCAAGTGACCGCTACCGACCGCGCTCGCGCCTAGGTATGCCAACTGCTCACCCGCGGCGTTGTACACCTGCAACGCGCCGCCCTCTTGATCGCTACTTACAAGCGAGACCAACGGCGCGCCAGTAGCCGTGTTGACCACGAGCAAGCCGTGGCCGGCCGCGTCGGTACTGAGGCTAATCCCACCCTGGCCGTTGCCAGCCCCCACCCACAATGCGCCGTTTTGGCGCTCGTCAGCCGTAGCTACGAGCACGGGCTGGCCCTCGTCATTGAGGATTTCAATGGCGCGAGCGCGGACCACATCGGCCCCAGACGCCGTACTCATCAAGGCGGTACTCAGCGACGCGCTCAGCACAATGGCAACATCGGTTAAGGCCAGCGCGGTCAGCACGGCCAAAAGGCGGCGGCCAATATAGCGTTCCAAAGAAGCGTAGGGTTGAAAGGCGCGCATACGTCTCCTCGCAGTAAAAAGCTGTTTTTCGTCCATCGCATGGGGCTTATTTTTCATAGCAAACCTATACAAGGAGACACCCATGGCCAAGATCGAGGAATACGGACCAGCCAACAGCCTAGGCGGAACATGATCAAATTCACGGCCACCTTGTAGATGCTTTTGCGCAACGAGGAGTTCGCGGCCGAGCAGGAGCCAGCCAAAGATACCGACGAAATGCGACACACTGGAGAAGATTTTGTATGCCGAGTCTTTTGCTATTGAATAAACGCCTATGCCCAAACCCATCCCGACCAGCTCAGCCCCGACCGGCAGCTAGTACTGCCAGTCGCACCGGAGGATCCGCTGGCGCATTTGCAGCGCGTCATCCATCTGTCTTTTGTAGCTCCTCAAACCTACACAAGGAGACACTCATGGCCAAGATCAAGGAAGTCCGCTGCATCCGCACCCGTCAGAACGGCACCTGGGTCATCGTCAAAATCATCACTGACCAGCCCGGCCTCTACGGCATCGGCTCGGCCAGCGAACACAATCACGCCGCTACCGTCGCTACGGCCCTCGAAGAGAGCTTGGGGCCGCTGCTGATTGGCCGTGAGGCCAGCCGCA
>JAPPEF010000390.1 GCA_028875335.1 Gemmatimonadota bacterium | reverse complement strand
TCGAGATGACCCAGCTTTTGCGCGAGCACCTCGAAGGACACGAAGCCATCACCGTGCTCAACCGCGACAACTTTGGCACGGTAACGCTTTTCCGGGTATATCCACCCGACGTGGATACTTTTGCGATCAAGCGCCAAGAATTCGAAGACCCTGCCTATCGGGAAACGCTGCTAGCCCACAACGACTACAACCGCAAAATTTTCGACTACGTGCATGCGGAGGCCATGGCCGGACGCGGGGTCGTCATTTCCTCGACCGACTGCTACCGGCATACCCAATATCAGGAACCGATTGTCGCGCTGAAGTCCTTTATCGTGTCGCCGTTTGTGGATGAAAAGGATGTCGAAGTCGTAGTGGCAAAAGTCTTGGAAGCTAGAGAAAAGTTCGTCTAAAGTCGCTAGTTCTCCTGCGTCTTTACGGCGTCCCGGATTTCGCGGATGGTGCTTTCCAGCCTGTCTAGCCGCTCGTTGGTGTCTTTTACGTCTTCTTGAATTTTCGTTACCATCTCGACCTGTTCTTCTAGTTCCTCGACCTTCAAGGATTCTTCATCGCTTACGAGGATGCTCGTCAGCGTCGCCGTAAAAACACCCACTAGAACCATACCCGTAATCACCAGAAAAACGGTGAGGATTTTGCCCGAAGCCGTCTCGGGATTGTGGATGTCGGCGTACCCACCGGTGACCAGCGTCGTAAAGCTCCACCAAAGACTCGCCCCGAATCCCGAACCAGACTCCATGCGCTCCAAACCCATGAAAATGAAGGCCCCAAACACGAGCGATAACATGCCGTACAGCAGGGACCGCTTGAGCAGCCGCACGTCCAACGTGGTGCTCAAGTGATCCATGCCCCGCCAAAAAAACAGTGCGATGCGAAATAATCGCAGTGCCCGTAAAATTCGCACGGCTCTGAGCAGACGCCCCAAGCGAACGATACCTATGTCGCCGGACGCGGCGATGACCTGTACCGGGGGCAGTGGAATGGACGTTATGAAGTCTATCCAGTTGTTTTTCCAATACCACTTTTTGGAAGCAGCAAGCCGGTGCTCAAAAAAGAAGTTGGCCATGAAAAGGGTGCAGCAGATCACGTCTATGATCCAGAATATCCACAACGTGCCAACGGAAAAATGAGGTTCTATTTCCACAACGGGATTTTCGTAGTCCTCCCCGAGGTGGATGACGTCCGCTTGTGTTAGTTTGCCCTCAACTACCTGTCCAGAAACAAGAGCACCAGATCCAACCGCATCCACTATGTGAATGTTCACCCGCTCATATCCTTGTCCCCCGTTCAAAACGTTTATTCGATGTATTCTGCCTTCTACTACTTCGGCTTTTGCAATGGCACCGGTACCTGTGGCCCCTATGCCGAGGAAGTCGACGGCCAAAATTGCGATCAGAAAAAGAATGAGAAAAAAGATGATCAGGTCTTTGGCTCGCACCCGTGCGGCACTGCCTAGTACTCTGGCCTGCTCGTCCATCAGATGTTTCTTTTGGCGCGCCTGCTCAATGATCCTGACCTTGTCCTGCAATTTCTCTTTTTCGTCGTTTAACCTGGCGATCTGCGATTCCGCTTTATCCAGACTCAGTTCGTATTGGCCGTGTCTCTTGCTCAAACTGACCGTTTCGACCGTTTCGATCATTTCGTCGAGTTCTTTTTCCTTCTCGACTAGCTGATGGTCAATCCTATCGATCTCGTGCGTTACCACATCCTTCATCTTGGTAATGCGTTCGAGAGAGCACGATTCGAGTCGCCTTGATAATGACATGGTGCGTCGTCCTGTATAGTTTGCGGGTTGTCGATCCCTCTTAGAATAGCCCCTTGATCTGCCCTGCTTCGTCGAGGTCAATCGACTCGGCTGAGGGTTTCTTCGGCAGGCCGGGCATGGTCATAATATCGCCCGTCAGCACCACCACAAAGCCAGCCCCGGCCGAGACTTTGACGTCGCGGATCGGCACGTCAAAGCCGCGCGGCCGCCCCTTGAGCCCGGGATCGGTCGAGAGCGAGTACTGAGTTTTGGCGATGCAGACGGGCAGGTTGCCGTAGCCTTCGTCCTCCAGCCGCCTGAATTTGCCGCGCAGCAGCTTGTCCCCCATGATATCGTCGGCACCGTAAATCGCTTGGGCGACGGTGCGGACCTTGTCCCAAAGCCGCATGTCGTCGGGATAGAGCAACCGGAAGTCGCTCTGCGTGTTTTCGGCCACCTGCACCACGGTGCGGGCGAGGTCTTCGGCTCCTGCGCCGCCGAGGGCGTGGTGATGCGCGGGTATGATTTCAACGCCGAGGTGAGCGCACTTGTCGCGGATGCATTGAATCTCGTCATCCGTATCCGTAGCAAAGGCGTTGACCGCGACGACGACGGGCAAGCCGAAGAGGCGGATGTTTTCGATGTGCTTCTTGAGATTTTCGACGCCCCTTTCAACTGCTCCGACATTGGGTTTGGCGATGCTTTTGAGTGAGGCGCCGCCGTGAAATTTGAGCGCGCGCACCGTGGCCACCAACACTACGAGGTCCGGGGCTAGGCCGCTCTGGCGACACTTGATGTTGGCGAATTTCTCCGCGCCCAAGTCCGCGCCAAAGCCGGCCTCGGTGATGGTGTATTCGGAGAGGCGCGTGCTCAAACGGGTGGCGGCGATGGAGTTGCAGCCGTGGGCGATATTGGCAAAAGGACCACCGTGGACTAACGCTGGGTTGCCCTCTAGGGTCTGCACCAAGTTGGGTTGGCAGGCGTCCTTGAGCAGCACCGCCATGGCACCGTGGACTGCTAGGTCCGCAGCGCGAACGGTCTCGCGGGAGCGAGTCTGAGCGACGACGATCCGCCCGAGCCGCTCTTTGAGCTCGGCCCGCGATTCGGACAAGCAGAGGATGGCCATGACCTCCGAGGCGACGGCAATGTCGAATCCCGATTGGCGCGGAAAGGAGTTGGCGGTCCCCCCTAGTCCGATGACGATATCGCGCAGTGCCCGGTCATTTATGTCGAGGACGCGGTTCCAGACGATGCGGCGGTGATCAATGCGGCGCACATTGCCGTGGTGGATGTAGTTGTCGAGGGCCGCGGCGAGTAGGTTATGGGCGGCGGATACTGCGTGGATATCGCCGGTGAAGTGGAGGTTGATGTCCTCCATCGGTGCCACCTGAGCATAGCCGCCGCCCGCGCCGCCCCCCTTCATACCGAAGCAAGGCCCCAGCGAAGGCTCGCGCAGACAGACGGTGGCGCGCTTGCCAATGCGGTTGAGCGCGTCGCCTAAGCCGATAGTGGTGGTGGTTTTGCCCTCGCCCGCCGGAGTCGGGTTGATGGCCGAGACGAGAACCAGCTTGCCGGTAGTAGGTGCGTCTTCGAGCTGCTGGCAGAATTCCTGTGAGATTTTGGCCTTGACGCGGCCGTAGTGTTCGAGGTGTTCGGAGCCGATCCCGAGCTGGGCGGCCACATCGTCGATGGGGCGGAGTGAGGTCTGGCGAGCGATTTCGATATCGGGTAGCAAAGTGGACTCCTGATTTGAATAGGTCGGTCTATACGCCGCAAAACGCGGAAAAGCCGCCGTCGATGGGCACGATGGCACCGGTGACAAATGTGGCTGCATCCGAAAAGAGCCACAGGGCCGCGCCGACGACTTCGTGCGGGTCGCCAAAGCGGGTCATGGGGACGTTTTTGAGAATGGTCTGGCCGCGATCGGTCAGCTCGCCGCTTGCTTCGTCGAGGAGCAGGAAGCGGTTTTGCGCGGTGATCATAAAGCCCGGGGCCACGGCATTGACGCGGATTTTGGGCGCGTAGGTCGTGGCCATGTGCACGGATAGCCAGCGGGTGAAACTATCGGCCGCAGCCTTGCCGTTGGAATACGCCAAGGCCCGCGACAGCGGCAGCCCTCCGCCGATGGAGGTGATATTGACAACGGCTCCATCGCCTTTAGCGGCGAAGACGCGGCCCACAGCCTGCGAGGGCAGGACGGCGCTTAGGTAGTTGAGATCCATCACCATCCTGACCGCTTCTGGATCAATATCAAAGAATTCGAGTTCCGGGGAAGTGGTGGTATCCTTGTGGCTGCCACCAGCGCCGTTGAGCAGGAAGTCGATGGTGCCAAAGTGCTCGATGGTCTCGGCGAGCGCAGCCTCGACGCTGTCTTTGTTGACGACGTTGCACTCGACGGGCAGGACCTTGTCGGGAAAGTCTTGGTTGATCTCGTCGGCTTTGGCGCGGGCCGCCTCTAGAGAAATGTCCCAGATCGCCACTTCAGCGCCAGCTCGGGCGAGGCCGCGGGCGATCTCGCCGCCAATGGCACCGCCAGCGCCGGTCGCCACGGCCTTTCTGCCGTGGAAGTCAAAAGTAGTCAAGGTGATGCTTCTCCTTCGGTTAAAATTCAGTCGCTGAGCCGTGGGGGATCGTCAATTCGGGCAATGTCGAGGAAAGGGTGGGAGGTGCTCATCGTCGCCGCGCTGGAGAGCGGCCCTTGCTCATCGCCGGTGCCAACGCCGCGTAGCCGACTGCGCAGGATTCGGCGAAATCCATGGTGACAAACGTCTCTATCGCTAGGGCCTCGGCAAAGCCGATGTCCCGGAGCCCCTGCACGATGCGTGGATAGTCGAGGCTTCCACGGCCGGGGATTTTGTGGTCCCAGTCGGGATAGGTGCCGATGTGGTCCTTGAGGTGGGCGTGCACAATGCGCCCCTGCCACTGGTGGGCGACCGCGACCGGATCCAAGCCGAGAAGCGTCAGATAGCAAGGGTCGAAATTGATGCCAAAGGACGCGCTGCCGACCTCGCCGTGCAGCTCCAAGAAGCGCTCGGGGGTGTCGGTGAGCCAGTCGGCCCACACGCCATCGACCGCCAACTGCACATTGCGCGGCTCTGCGTAGGCAAGTGCGTCTTGGAGATAGGCGACCACTCGCCGCCAAGCTTCAGCGCGCTGGGCAGCATCATCTTTGGGACCGCCCATGTGGAAGACGACGAGCGGTGCGCCGACGTCCACAGCCAAATCGACCGACCCCTTGAGGTTGAGCGGTTCGTCGGTAAAGAGCGAGTTAGCGAGGTTGGCGTGGGTGATGACGGCTTCGATGGTCAGGCCCAGCCGGTCGGCAATACTCCGCGTCTGCGCGCGCAACTCGGGCGTCACTGAGCGCGGGTCCGCCGACGGCCCGTGGGTCCCCGAAATATCGATGCCGTCGTAGCCAGTAGCGGCGATTTTTTCCAGTGCCGGCTCAAGTGGCATTTCAAGCCGGTCAGTGTAACTATAGGTGTAAAAGGCAAGGCGCATAGCTCAAATTAAATTCTGATGTTAAGCACCCAGGTAGGGGGCGGTTTCAAACCGCCCCCTACAGCGGCCACCGGCCACGTACTGCGTAACGTCAGTTAAATTGCTGAATATCGACGTGCATGGGAGGCTTCTTCCTTGGTAGGAGGAAGCAAAGCGCACATCTTATTCTAGTTAATCAGACCCTTTTTAGCAATTTTACGCAGAGGAGATACGACATGGCACAACCGTTGGGCAAAGCCTATGAACAGATCGCGGCGACGCAGCCGCGCGGAACGTATCGCGGCGCAGTGGTCGGCTGCGGGCGGATGGGCAGCACCATTGACGACGAGCACATCGGGATGCCGCACTATCCGTGGCCGTGGGCACATGCCCCGGCGATGATCGAAGCGCGGGGTATTGAGTTGATCGGCGCGGCCGACGTGGACCGGGCCAAGCTGGACGACTTTGCCCAGCGCTGGGGGGTGGACGCCCTGTACGAAGACTATCGCGAGTTGGTCGTCCAAGAGCAGCCCGACGTAGTGGCGGTGACGACGCGGCCCGACGAGCGCGCCGAGGTGGTCATCGGCCTAGCCGAGGCCGGAGTGCGGGCGATCTTTGCCACCAAGCCGATGTGCCGCACCTTGGCCGAGACCGATGCCATGATCGCGGCGTGCAAGGCGAGCGGCACCATTCTGTCCATCGCCTGCCATCTCAACTGGTACAACTGGTACACCAATGCGCGTCAGGCCATAGCAGACGGGGCGATTGGCCGGTTGCGCTCCATGATCTGCCACAGCCCGCACAGCCTGTCGAATCTGCAAAGCCATACGCTGGCTCTGTTTCGGCTGTTTGCCGGAGCGCCGGCCGAGTGGGTGATGGGCGAGATGGACGACGATGCGCAGGCCGCGGCCGACCGGGATTTATCCGGCTCGGGCTACATTGCCTACGCCAATGGAGTGCGCGGCTTTTTGAACTCCCGCGCCGACCGCTCAGGGCATGCATGGACCTTGGAGTTTACCGGCGAGCGCGGGATGATCGTCACGCGCAACGCCCACGCGCAATTTGAGCTGTGGGGGGCGCACCCAGAGACCGGCGAGCCGGTTCAGCGGCAGTTCCCCAACCCGTGGCACCTGCGCTCGTCCATGGTCGATGCGATTGAGGGCGTCTGTCGGGCGATTGAAGAGGGAGAAGAGCGGATTTGCCCGGGGGAATTTGGGCGCGAGGCGCTGGAGATCGCCATTGGTTTGCGCGAGTCGCATCGGCAGGGCAATGGGCGGGTGGATTTGCCGCTGGCGGATCGGGCGTTGCGGATGGGCTAGTAGACCGTCCCAAGAGAATTATATACATATAGTGCCTAACCTGTAGACAAAAGCCCCCGGACTCTGATATGGAGCCAAGGGGCTTTTGCAAATATTATTTAGGGATCCTCTGTTTAGCTCTGAAGCATTTAGGAGCCATCTCTAAATGCCATCAACCCCATACCTACATAAATGACGTATTCGGAGTTTATGAGATGACTTCTACTGGATTGACTTAACTCGCTTCATAAACTGGACTGGGATTCCGTAAAGTGATCCGCTCACATCCCCTACTGCCCTATGTGCAATATCCTCTAGGGGTCCGAGCTTGCTTGTCCACCATCCGTTTTCCAATTGCCTCGCCATATGTTTAGGTGTGCCGTCTTGGACGAAGATAGCTACTTTTTCGTAATCTTTTTCTAAATCCCCATTTTGACATTTTTCATATCCGAGCGTGGCAAACGCAGATATATATGCTGCTACGGTATTTTGTCTGGGAGCACTAGAAGGCCAAAAACACCCCTTTTCAGGCGACCACCACGCAGATGTAGACTCAGCCGCCCATGCTATGCAATTATAATTTTCATCATGTAGACTCGTTATATGACAGTTACTAGAATTAAGCTTTGGGAAGTCCTTGAATAGTTGATTCTGATTACCTAACATTCTTCTCTTTTGCCCATGAAAGCCACGCCTGAGCTATCTTAGCCCTATCGCCATACATATCTTCTGTAACCGGATCTTCGCCAGTTATAGACTCAAGAGCGGGAAGCCAAAAGGCGGGATTAGTATCCCCATCTTTAAATAGGTCCAATATCTGTGGGACCGCTTCTTCTCCCATACTGATAATCTTCTGATACGAAGGGCAACTGACCATTTCTGAGATTAAAGACATGGCTCCCTTCTCTATATGCCACTGTTTTACTAGCTGCATAAATAAAAATTCTGAAGATTCTGGCAATCCTACATCAGTGATAACAGGAGCACTGTTAAAACTTGAGGAGATCTCTTTAGGATCGCTGTCATCCCAACTATAGACGGTGACGATAGGGTGGAGGTGCCCAGGCCACCTAAATTGACTGTTAGTGATATAAGAAGCGGGAGCAAGAACAGCTTCCATCTTTACTAACTCTTTCTTTTGAGTTCCGCTGGTGCTTCGGAGACTAATACTAAATTTTGGCTCCTGACGACATAAATTGGATTACCTTCAGGATCCCACTGTTCAACCAAGCGAGTAACCTGAAGTACGCTCGGCTTAACCCTTAGTATTGTCCCGTCCTCAAGCCTCAATTCACTAAACCGCTCTGTCGATTCGCTTATGTCAACATCTCTACCCTCGACATTTCTGCCGAAAGCATCTTGCACCGTTCTAGAACGTTCCGCCATCTCCTTGTTTCCTCTCTTAAGGGTTATCGTCTATGATACACAAGAAAAGCCCTCCGTCAAAGTGCCCACCTGTGCAGCCCAGATAGACCAACAATTTTTTAGGAATTATATGCCTAAGTGCCCAAAACGCCCATTAAGGACCTTCACTTTTCGGCATTCTTCTAGTATAACCTATTGTAAGATATAGTCTTTACACCAAAGAGTAGGTGATGGGAATACTATGCTCGGGGCTCCATAAACGATGGTTTCCCAAGCGCCTAAGAGCGCCATAAGGCTTTGGGCCTCAATCTTCATAACTAAATGTCAAAGGATAAGTTACCCAATGTCAAAAGAAAAATAAAAGCTCGATTGGACAAGTTAATGGATTTCATTTAAATTATAATAGCTATCGGAAAGCCCGGCGGGGCGCTGGAGGGCCTCCAGCCTACTCCAGTGCCCTATTCTCACACTACCAAAAGGACAAACAGCATGAGAAATGCTAAACGAGGGTCTAAGCCCGGACCCAAAACAGTCCACGTAAAGGCCCATGTCCGTAGTAAGCCGAAGCCCGGACGTAAAAGCTGTAAGTAGTTTTACCACGGACGGTCCAGATGCTTTCCGTCTGGGCAGTCTAAAAACCATCATCAATACGAATAAAAAGGAATACGATGGCCGAACTTAGATTTAACCCACAAGGCAAGAAGGCAAACGTACCCATCCGTCATACCATTGAAAGGTATATAGAAATTCATTTGGAGGACGGGACGATTTTGAATTTTAAACCAACAATTACTCGGGTTGATCGTTATGTAGATCAGTGGGATCATGAGGGTAATCCGATTTATATGATTCATAATGGTCCGAATGTAGTTGGTGTTCAGCATGTTCCGGGAGACATGAAAAGGAAGAAGGATAAATAGATCCCAATAGTATTACTTATAACAATCAATTCATCGACGGTCGCATTCATTTCATTCCTCCTTTTAAGATGGGGTTTTGGACAAATAAAGTCAGTAGGTATATAAATCCTAAAACAAGGGCCGTCCAAGCAGATGTTGGACGGCCCTGTGTCGTATCGCACCTACGTCGTAGGGTATTACTTACTTCTTTTTATTTTATCAACACCAGCCGCCGCACCCGTACCTCCTGTGCGCTGGCGAGCCGGTACAAATACACCCCGCTGGCCAACGCCGCCCCGCTGTCGCTGCGGCCATTCCAGACAATCTGGTAGCGTCCCGCCGCCCGTACGCCTTGGACTAAGGTGCGCGCCCGCTGTCCCCGGACATTGTAAATGGCCAATTCCACCGGCCCGACCTCGGAGAGGGTATAGACGATCTGCGTTTCGGCGTTGAATGGGTTGGGATAGTTCGCGTACAGGCTAAAGGCCACCGGCTCGGCCACTGGGCTGGTCACCGTCGCCGTGCTCTCGTCGTCGGGTGGCACCAAAAACGCAGCGGTGTTCCATGGCAATCCACCGCTCTTGGTTGTTATGAGACGGCACTCCGGTGCCGGTCCCTTGTAGAGCATCTGCTTGCCGGCGAGGTCGTAATACCAAAAGGCGGACCCGCAGGGAAGCGCATAGATGATCTTTTTAAGCTTGATTACCAGTGATCTTATCTGCTGTACCTCCTGAGCGGAGATCCTGCCGTCCGCGGACAACTCCTTAATCATTTCCACGAACTTGCGGGAAGTGTCCAAGAGGTTCTTCTGAAACTCCTTGTCCGCACAGACCGGGAAGGCGACCAACACAGTCAGCAGCACCGCCATCGACACGAGGCGGATGTTCCCGCAACGGCTTACAGCGCCCATGGTCTTTTCAGCGCATGAGATCGGCGATGCGCTCGCCAATGGCCATTGAGGTAATGTTGGTGTTGGCGCGCACGCAGTCGGGCATGATGGCCGCGTCGGCGACGCGCAGGTTTTCGAGGCCGTGCACCCGGCCGTACTGATCGACGACGGCCATCGAATCGCTCGCCGGTCCCATCTTGCAGGTCGAGGAGATATGGTGGCTGGTGCCCACTTCGCGCCGCATCCATTCGTCGAGCGCGTCATCGGTGTCGAGTTCGGCGTCGGTGGGGCCGATGCGCTCGACGACGAGGGCGTTGA
>JAPPEF010000330.1 GCA_028875335.1 Gemmatimonadota bacterium | reverse complement strand
TGGGCATAACCCTCAATAGAGTGGCTTCCCAAGACTTTGAGGTAGAGAAATCGGTCGCCAACTTCACCAACAATCTCTTGCAAAGCGTCGCTATTGTACTGTTATCCATGCTGATCTTTTTGGGACTGCGCACCGGCCTAGTCGTGGCCAGCCTCATTCCCATGACCATTATCGCGACCCTTTTCATCATGGGGATATTCGATATCGGTCTCAATCAGGTGTCGCTGGCGGCGTTGATCATGGCGTTGGGCATGCTGGTAGATAATGCCATCGTGGTGTCCGAAGCGATTGTGGTTAAGATGGAAAAGGGCACCGACGCCAAAGAGGCTGCCATTGAATCGGCGCGGGAGCTGGCCGCGCCGCTTCTGGTCTCTTCGCTGACCACTTCTGCCGCCTTCTTGTCCTTCTTTCTGGCCGCGTCCATCATGGGCGAGATGATGGGGCCGCTCTTCAGTGTGATTTCCATAGCCCTGCTCTCTTCTTGGTTGCTCTCCCTGACCATGATCACATTGTTGGCGGTGTTTTTCATCCGGGTGAAACAGCAGGCCTCTCAGTCCGAGAAAACCACTTTTATCGATCGCCTCAACGGCCAGTATAAAGAGCTGCTCCTCAAGGCCCTTGCGCGTCCCTATTCATTCATGGGGCTCATCGCCGGCTTGTTCGTATTGTCGCTTTTCGGCTTTGGTTTTTTGCCGTTCATCTTCTTTCCCGACAGCGAACGCAACCTGTTGACGGTAAACCTGAATTTGCCTTTGGGCACCAAGATCGAGACGACGACTGCCCGGGTGGAACGGCTCGAGTCGTATATCGCGGATAGCCTCTTGGTAAGCAAAAACCGACAGCGCGGAATAACAGACTGGGCGACCTTTGTCAGCGAGGGGCCGCCCTCCTACGACCAAGGTTATCAGTCGGGCGAAGCCAACTCGGGGTACGCCCATATGTTGCTCAACACCAGTTCGGGCGAAGATAACCAGTGGGTAATTGATCGCCTAGACGACTTTTGCTTCCGCTCCTTTCCCGATGCCGAAATACGGGTTTCGCGGTTGGCCGGTGGCGGTGGCGGCAGTGACGTGGCCGTGCGGATAACAGGGCCGGATCCCAACGAACTGTTCGGCCTCGCCGAGCGCATCAAGCAAAAACTCAACGAAATATCCACTGCGCAGAATATCGGCGACGATTGGGGGCCTAAAATCAAAAAAGTCGTCGTTGACATCGACCAGTCCAAGACCCGGAACGCCGGCCTGACCAACCAAGATATCGCCCTTTCGTTGCAGACTGCGCTCACGGGGTTCAATACGGGAGCTTTCCGCGAGGGCGACCAGAGTCTCCCCATTGTCCTGCGCAACGAAAGCAGTCAGGACGTCGATGTGCGCCAACTGGAGAGCATCAACATCTACGCCCAAGGTTCGGGCAAAAACGTGCCGCTGGGACAAGTGGCGCAGATCGTGCCTCAGTGGCAACTCGCCAAGATCAAACGGCGCGACCTGTACCGCACCTTGACCTTGACCTGCGACGCCAAAAGCGGTTTTACGGCGCAGGATATCACCGACGAGTTCATCCCTTGGCTCGAAGAAGACAGCAAATCTTGGAAACCGGGCTATCACTACGAGTTAGGCGGCGAGTCGGAGCAGAGCAGCGAGGCTATGAGCGCGGTCGTCGCCAAGCTGCCGCTGTCCGGCTTTATCATTCTGGCGCTGTTGGTCGTCCAGTTCAACTCCTTCCGCAAGACCTTTATCGTGCTGAGCACCATTCCGCTCGGCCTGATCGGGGTCATCGCCGGACTGCTCGTCTTCCGCTCGTTCTTTGGTTTCTTCGCCTTCCTCGGATTGATCTCGCTGGCCGGTATCGTCATCAACAACGCGATCGTGCTCATAGATCGCATACAAATCGAATTGAACCAATCCGGGGAAAAACCCATAGAGGCGATTGTCGCCGCGGCGCAGCAGCGTTTTCGCCCCATCCTGCTGACCACCTGTACGACGACGCTGGGGCTTATTCCCCTCTATTTGGGTGGTGGGCTGATGTGGGAACCGATGGCGGTGGCCATCATGGTGGGCCTGCTTTTTGCCACTGTGATCACCTTGCTGTTCGTGCCGGTGCTCTATAAAATTCTCTTTGCAGTCAAAAACTGACCTGCGGTTTTTAACGAGCAACCAATAGGAGGCGTCGTGAAAGTCACTGAGATAGAAGTACACGAAATCAGCCTAGAGTACCAAGACTGGATCGCCTATCCGGTCAGCCACTACCAAGGCGTAACCCGGCGCACGGTGTACATAGCCCACACCGATACCGGTCTGATCGGCCTAGGCGAGAGCGGCCGCACTGAGCCGCAGGAAATAATCGATCAGTATGTGGGCAGCAATCCCTTCGAGTGGATGGGCGACGAAGTCTCTATCGGGCTAGGCACGGCCATGTACGATTTGATGGGCCAGACCGCTGGCGTGCCGGTGTACAAGCTCTTCGGCCAGAAGTACCGCTCGTGGGTGCCGGTGGGCAGTTGGACCGTGTCGAGCGCTCCCAGCCACATGGCCGAGGCCGTGGAGAACTACGCCGCCCAAGGCTACACTTGGCTCAAGTTCCACCTATCGCCCTTTGAGAACGTCTTCGACCAGACCGACGCCATGCAGGCCGTGGCTCCGCCCGGATTCAAGATCCACTACGATTTCACTGGCGGCGGTACCGATGACTACATGCCGGATCTGCTGGCGAAGTTGGCCCAATATCCCATTGCCGGTTGCTTTGAAGACTCGATCAATGCTGGCGACACCTTGGCGTCGATTGATTTGCGCCGGCGCATTCCTCTGCCCATCGTGCGCCATCAAGCGCCACTGGACGCCACGTACGAAGTGCTGATGGGAGCGGGAGACGTGTACATGCGCGGCCATCAGAAGTTTGGCGATGCGATCCGCGCCGCCGGTCTGTTCGCCGCTGGCAATATACCGTTCATGCTGCAAAACGTGGGCGGTACGATCACCCGGGCCATGGTTTGCCACATGATGGCGACCTTTCCCTCTGCCACCTTTCACTTTATCGACAGCAGCGAAATTCTCAAGGACGAGGTGGTGCGCGAGCGCCTAGAGCCGATCAATGGTCTCATCCGAGTGCCGGAAAAACCCGGTCTGGGTTTGACCTTGGATCGCGACGAGTTGGAGCGGCTAACGAGCCGGGAATTGCCGCCCATCAAGCCGTGGATCGTCAAATCGCAATTCGCCAATGGGACGCGGATGTACAATAGATACGATCCCCTGACGACGCGCCATTTCCTGATCCGGCCCGACTGGACCCGGGGCGGGATGCCCCATAGCTACGCCGCGCCCATTGAGACCGAGTACTGGGACGACGACGGCACGCCCGAATTTGCCCAGATGATGGCGCGGTTGGTGGAGGAGAGGACGGTGTTGGAGCGATGAGCGGTTGTCAGTACCGGTGTTGGTAGGGGCCTAGGTCAGAATCGACATAAGCGCGATGAAAATTCCTACCCTTCAGGTACTTGGTCTCCAACTCGACATCGGTCAGAGTGCAGAAGGGATCGGCCAAATCCGCGTCGCGCTCCAACAGCGTCACTTCAATGCGGTTTTTGCCCCGCACCGGCCAGTGGGCTGCGTCCAATTTGAAAATGTGCCAGTATCCGCCCATCACCCGGTAGCGCGGGCCGTCCATTTTGTAGAGCGAATTGATCTTGCGCCGCAGGTCGTCGGGCAAAATTTGGCCGTTGAGCGCAAACTGAATGCGATCGGTCTCGACATTGCCGTGGATGCGGAAGCGCAGCAACACTTCGTGGACGCGGTCGGTCTCCCCCCATTTTTGCAGCTCGTCGGCAATGGTCAATTCCAATTTGACGGGTTGGTCCAGATCCAATTGACGCGGTAGCGGATTGGGCCGACTGACCGCGGGACCATCTTGGGTGTTAGTGAGCAGGAAGTAGTATTTGTCCTTGGTCGCCATAATGCTGGGGTAGGGCAGTTCTCTGAGCTTCTCGTAAAAGGACGCCTCGTACGGCCACAAGTGGAACCACTCGGAGACGTACAGGCCATCAACGCCTTGATCCCAAAAATTGCAGGCCGCAGCCCGCAGCATGGACAGGGGCGCGTCGAGCAAGCGGTCGGAAAAAACCATGCCGTTTAGGGGAGCCAATAGGCGGCAGGGCGTCCCTTGGGTGAGGCCGAGGAATTCGGCGTAGTCGGCCTGCATTTTCAAGCGGTAGTTCTCGCCGAAATTTTCCGCGACGATCACATCGACCAGACCCCGTTTGACCCATTCCTCTGGGTCGAGTCCAGCGCGGGCGCAATCTTCCAAGCGGTCGGGAATATGCACCACCAACTCTTTGTCGGAGCCGCTTTGTTTGACCGCTTCGTGGACGCGGCCGACCCAGTCGGTCATCAGGGCGCGACCTGCGTCGGTTTCGTCGGGGTGGAAGAAATAGGGCATTTGGTTGAGCTGTAGTTCAAAGCCGTCAGCCGGATACTCGCCCATCACTTCTTCGACAATGGCAAAGCGTTCGTCGCGTACCTCCGGGTGCTTGAAGTCGAGGCCGTCCAAGCCCGGGTAGTCCGGGTCGAGATCGCCAGCCGCGCCAATTTCGAGGTGCTGGTTCTCAATGCGGAAATTGGAGCAGCGCGTCGAGGCGTGGTCAACGCCGCCGCGCTGTACGATCAGGAGGGGATAAACCTGAATGCCCAACTCGTGGGCCCGGTCGCAGACCAAGCGCAAGGGATCGTGGCCGGCGTCGATGAGAGACTTGGCGTTTTGCCAAGCGCGGCGAAAGACGTAGTGATCCCAGACCTCGACGTTGTGCCCCATCAACTCGCTGGCCCGGGTGTCGTGCAGCATGGTGCGGCCCTCGCCCAAGCAGAAGGCGATAGCTTCGACCGTGGTGCCGGCCAATTCATCGACCAAGGCGATGTATTCCTCGGGGGCCATGGGCGGCTCGTAGCGGTAGATGTGGGGATGCCGGCCGTCGTGGTAGTACATGATCTTGGGTTGGTTCATAGCGCTATCCTTTTCGTTGCAAAAAAGTAGGCCAGCCCCTCAATGGACCTCCACGCCCACCTTTTGCGCCACCTCGTGAATGTAATTGCGCGCCCGCGTGTTTTCCCAGTCTGTGTCGGGGTAGTTGACGTACACCGGCGAGGCGACCGTGCCCGAAACGCCGACGTCTCGGTAGTGCTCTATGGTGAGCAGTACGTCCTCGTCTAGTTCACCCAAGCGTCTCAGATAGGTCTCGTAGTCGAGCTGGCCCATTCCTATGGGCACCTCGTCGAGTTTGGTCACCCAGTGGGAAGTATCCAAGGACACATCCTTGGCGTGGGCTGCGATAATGTCCGGGCCTAGCAAATCGAAGGCGTAGTCGAGAAAGGCCGTGGTATTGTAATAGGTCCGGTGGGTAGTCATATTGACCGGGTCGAGGATCACTTTGAGCCTTGGCGAAGCCACGTCGTCGAGTAGGCGGCGCAGTTGCGCGGGTGCATCGAGCGGTCCGCGATTGCCGGGGTGGACGCCCAAATCAACGCCTAGGTTTTCGGCTTCGGTCGCTACTTGGGCGATGCCCTGTACCAGACGATGCCAGACCTCGTCGGCCCACAGGTCGCCTTCTTCGGGGCCGTTGGCAATGACGCTGATGCCGACGCAGTGGGCGTTGAGGGCGCGGGCGGCGCGGAAGCCTTGAGACAGGGATTCGCTGGCTTCTCGGCGGATATTGGGATCGGGGTTGGCTAGGGGCCAGCCACAGTGGTACAGGGTGACTTCGCCGATAAAGCATCCCTGCGCTTCGACCGCGTCTCGGCATCGCTGCAATTGTTCTGGGTGCCAATCGTGCGCGGCGATGTGGCCGAGTCCTTTGACGCCTATACGGGATAGGCGCTGCAAGGTCCCGTCGATGTTGTCGGGATTGACGCCGCTCCAGAATCCCACGCCCAAGCGCATAGTTGTACCCTCTGTTTGGAATTGGGCCTAATATTGGGTGGTTGGCTACCGGGGACAAGCCGGGTGGAATGGGCAGCTTATAGGATCGCGGCGTTTGACTTTCTGCGCGAAAATATCTTGAATACCGGATTGCCCTCAGCGCACTAGGCGCTCTGCGGACAATGGGTAGCCTGCGTGGTTGCCCAACACTTAGGAACTATCGCACCAAAAAAGCCAGCTCAGAAAAGGAGGATTGAATCCATGAGCGAGTCAAAGAGCGATGCAACATATACGATGGGACGCACCCAAGGGGAAGAGGAGCGTCTGATTCTGCAGTCGCAACTGTACGACGCCGTGACGCGGCGCTTTTTTAGAGAGGCGGGCATCAGCAGCGGGATGAAGGTGCTCGACATTGGCAGCGGTCCTGGGGACGTGGCCCTGACAGCCGCCGAGTTGGTCGGGCCAGAAGGGGCTGTCGTGGGCGTGGATGTAAATCCGGAGATTCTCGAAACGGCGCGGGCACGGGCGCAGGCGGCCGGGTTCACCAACGTCGAATTCGTCGCGGGGGACGCCCGGACCTTGGAGTTGGGGAATGATTTCGACGCCGTGATTGGCCGGCTGGTTCTCATGTACATGGCCGATCCCGCCGACGCCTTGAAGCAGCTAGCGACCCGCCTGCGCCCAGGGGGGATCGTGGCCTTTCAGGAGGCTGATTTTACTCCCTATCGGCAGATGTATCATCCAGATATGCCCGAAACGAACAAGCTAATCGATTGGGCTATCGGACTGTTTGAGCGTGCCGGGGCGCATATTGATATGGGCTTCAACCTGTACCGCGCATTCGTCGAGGCCGGCCTGCCCGAGCCATACATGCATTGCGAGTATCCGGTCGGCGGCCCGGAGTCTTGGACCGGGTACCAATTCGCTGCCAACAGCTTTCGCAGCATGCTCCCGCTCATAGAAGAGTTCGGGATTGCCACGGCGGAAGAGGTCGATGTAGAAACGATGGCCGAGCGGGTTCGGCAAGAAGTGGTAGCGGCGAAACGTCCGCTTGCCCTGCCGCCCCATGTAACTGCTTGGGCACAGCTTGCGAGTTGAGCAGCGACCAACGTCATAACCTGTCTAATGGAGCGAGGAACGGATACAATGAGTAAGTGGAAAATCGCCGGGATCAACTTCGACCATCTGCACATGGGCGACAATTTGCGCATGGCCTTTGAGCACGCAGATGTCGAAATCGTCGGCATCTGCGACGAACAGCCCGAGCGCATGAAGCAGGCGTGCGCGGATTTTGCCATTCCAGCCGACCGGGTTTTCAGCGACTATCGGGAATGTTTGGAGAAGACCCAGCCCGACATCGTCCTGTTGTGCCCAGCCACTGCTGAACACGGGGAATGGACCGAAAAGGTCGCGCCCTTCGGCGTGCATATCATCATGGAAAAACCCTTCGCCGCCACCCTCGCCGAGGCGGACCAGATGCAGCGGGCCATGGAGGGGACGGGCAAACTGTTGGCGATCAACTGGCCGCTAGCTTGGTATCCTCCACACCGCACGGCGCGGCGGCTTATTGCCGCAGGTGAGATCGGCGAGGTGATCGAGGTCCACTACTACGACGGCAACCGAGGGCCGCTGTGGCACCTCGCCGACAAAGTAGAGCGCACCGCCGATGTCGTCGAGCGAGAAAAGCCCACGAGTTGGTTTTACAAAAAGGCGGCGGGCGGTGGCTCTCTGCTGGACTACCTAGGATACGGCACCACATTGGGTACCTGGTACATGGACAGCCGGGCACCGATTGAGGTGACGGCCACCGTAGATCAGCCCCAAGGGCTCGAAGTAGATGAACACTGCATTGCAGTGGCGCGCTACGAGCGGGGCCTGTCGAAATTCGAGACGCGCTGGGGCACCTTTACCGATCCTTGGACCCTGCAACCCCAGCCCAAGTGCGGCTTCGTCATCGTCGGCAGCGAAGGCACGATCAGTTCCTACGACTATGAGGAGGTAATCCGCGTGCAGACGCGGGCGCAGCCAGCAACCGAGGAACGGTCGGTAGATGCGCTCGAACCGCCGTTTCAGAATCCCGTCCAGTACGTGATTCACTGCATTGAAGAGGATCAACCCATCGAGGGGCCGCTCTCGCCGGCGCTGTGCCGCATCGGTCAACAGATCGTTGATACGGCCTACCAAAGCGCCGCGCAGAAGCGCACATTACCGCTGATTCAATAGCTCATGGCAGAAAGCCAAGACAGCGGCTACGGTCGCGGCAAAACCGGGTCGGAGGCCGAAGTACCAGCCCCGGACTTGCCCTACCAGCCGCGAGATCCAGCGACCTACCGCCCGCAGATCGGTCTGATCGGCTGCGGTGGCATCTCCGAGATGCACTTGCGGGCCTATAAAAACGCCGGCTATGAGGTCGCGGCTCTGTGCAGCCGCGATTGGGGGCGGGTCGAGCAGCGGCAGCGGGAATTCTATCCCGAGGCCGACACATACCTCGATTATCGGGATCTGCTCGCCCGCGACGATATCGAGGTGGTGGACGTTACGCCCCATCCGCAGGAGCGGCTGCCGATCCTTGAAGCGGCCATTGACGCGGGCAAACACGTCCTCAGCCAGAAGCCTTTTGTGCTCGACTTGGATGTGGGCGCGGCGCTCGTTGCCCGGGCCGAGCGGCGCGGCGCGCAACTGGCCGTCAATCAGAATGGCCGCTGGGCACCGCATTTTAGCTACATGCGCCACGCTGTGGCCGCTAACTTGGTCGGCCAAGTGCAAAGCGTCGAGTTCGCCGTGCATTGGGATCACAACTGGATCGCTGGTTCCGCCTTTGATGCGGTCGAAGATCTGATACTCTACGACTTTGGGATGCACTGGTTCGATATGGCGGCGGTGCTCTTAGGCGACGAGACGCCGCAACGGGTCCACGCTTCCGCTCGGCACGCAGCCGGTCAGGATGCCAAACCGCCGCTCTTGGCCCAAGCGGCGATTGAGTGCGCGGGCACGCAGGCGACGATCTTTTTCAACGGCAACACTCGCCAAGGACAACAGGACCGCACCTATCTCGTCGGCACAGAGGGCACAATAGGGGCCAGCGGCGTGGATCTGACGGCGCAGGAGGTCGTCTTGTACACCGCAGCGGGTGTGGCTCGGCCGCAGCTTGTGGGGACGTGGTTTGAGCAGGGGTTTCACGGGACCATGGCCGAACTGCTCTGCGCCGTCGAGGAGGGCCGCGAGCCTAACAACAGCGCCCGCGCTAATCTGGCGAGTTTGGCGCTGTGTTTTGCGGCCGTGGCCAGCGCCCACCGTGGCGAGCCGGTGGAGCCGGGGACGGTGCGGCGATTGCCCCGTAGCGCCGGGCTATTTGAGGCAGAGTAGGCGTTAGAGCATTACTTGGCCTATAAGGCTGAGTAGGTATTGTAGCCAAGTGAACGGGTTCTCGTCCTCGGCGATGGTGACCACGGTGGTAGCCGGACTATCAGATCTCACTCCCTCCGGCAACGTGCCGAAGCGTAACGACACCGTCTTGGCTTCTCCTATGTCGTCGGTGGCTGTCAGGGTGAAGGTCTGCTCGGTTTGATCGCCGGTGAAGGTCACGGTCGAAGGCACCCCCGAATAGCCGCCGCTTTCCGGCATCCTAATCAGCGGAATCGTCACCATCCGTTCTGGTGCCCGATGCAGTCGCACCGACACGGCCACTTCCGACCCTTCGATCACTCTGTATCCTGCCGCGCCCCAAAACACATTCACCGCCGACAGCACAAAAGTCATGTCCCACAGCAGAATCGTCGCGTCCCTACTGCCGCTGGCTACCGTCTGCCCATCCGGGGAAAACGAAACCGAAGAAACCCCATCCGTATGGCCTTCCAAGACGGCGATGAGTTGGCCGCTGGCCACATCCCACAACCGCACCGTCGCGTCCCTACCGCTGCTGGCTACCGTCTGCCCATCCGGGGAAAACGAAACCGAAGAAACCCCATCCGTATGGCCTTCCAAGACGGCGATGAGTTGGCCGCTGGCCACATCCCACAACCGCACCGTCGCGTCCCTACCGCTGCTGGCTACCGTCTGACCATCCGGGGAAAACGAAACCGAAAAAACCCAAGACGTATGGCCTCTCAAGACGGCGATGGGTTGGCCGTTGGCCACATCCCACAACCGCACCGTCGCGTCCC
>JAPPEF010000265.1:7822-10109 GCA_028875335.1 Gemmatimonadota bacterium | reverse complement strand
GTCTTTGTGCATTGACATATACTATACGCAACCACGGGGTTGCGTGTCAAGAGGCGATTTCCCAAGCTGGCAGGAACCACATCCCCAGCTACATGAGCACGTGCATGTGGGGATTGAGCTGGCTTGGCCCCGAGGCCGCTGCTGACGCGCAGGTCGTTTCGATTTTGAGTCGCCATCTTCCCGACGCGGTGAAGCGCGACCTGTATCAAAATAGCCGACATCTGCCCGGTTGGGCACTGCCGCTGGCGCGCAGCATCACGGCGGATCAGGCCGTTGCCGTATGAGTGGAACATTCGAGACCTTTCTCGCTCTTTCCGAGCAAGACAAGCGAGACGTGTTCGAAGCGGCGGGCCCCAACCATTGCAGGGACAGGCTCCTTCGCACGACGAGCGCTTCGCGCAACGGGTCGCCATCAATGTAGGCTGGCGATAAAGGCATTGAGAAACGGCAAGAGCACACCTACCAATGCTCCTAATACCGCCCCCAGCAAATTGATATAGCGCAATTGGTCGCTGATGATACCCTTGATCAGACGCTCCACCCGCAACAGATCGAACTTCATAATCTTAGCGTACACCATGCTTTGGATATCGAACCGTGCAATCAGTACGGGGACTTGCGTCTCCAGCACTTTTGTCGCTTTGTCCTGCGCCCACTGAACTAGCGCTTTCTCATCATCTTGTCTCAGGTCGGTCCACTCCCGCAACGGTGCGCGACTGTGCTGTAAACGTTCCCGCAAGAAAGCACTCAACTGCATACTCCAGATTTCAATCTTATCGCGGGGCAAGCGCAAAGCCTTTGACAAGCGCTGGCGCACGGTGCGCTGCACCCTCTTTGGCATTACCTCGTCGAGTTGACGCTTGCGGTGTTGGCGGTACTGGTGGCGCAAAAAGCTCCCCAGCGCCTCCTGCGCCTCCTTGCTCGAAATCCAAGTCGCGGCAATAGAACCGACGCGCTGGGCCAAAACATAGCGATGCTCTCCCACCACCTCTGCTACTGGCTTGCGTAATAAGTCGTTGACGCTATCAATTAGCTGTTTAGCGAACTTCTCGCGCACTTCCTCGCTATGCAAAAACTCTCGGGCCAATTGGGGAATGCGCTGGTGCAATGCTTGGGTGATCTCTTCTCGAAAAAAGTGCAATCCCAAGTTAGCGATCAGACTCTTGAGCCAATTCGCTTGTCCGGCGTATGCTTCAAGCGCTTTCAAGATGCGCTCGACTAGAGACTCCACATTTTCAGGATCCCTCAGCCAGCGGGCTATACGCACCAGTATTTCCGGGATTTCGCGCTGCAAACGGTCGTGCAATACATCGCGCAATTCCGCAGGGACGATTTGCTCTAGCGGCGTATCCGATCCGAGATAGCCCTCCAATCGCTCCTGTAGGGTGCGCGTCAAGTGCTCTCGCGTTTCCTGCTTAGCCAGTACGCCGCTGGCCATGTCGATGAATTCATCGAGTTGTTTTGCCGACAGCACTTGTTCGACTCGCAGCGCGCCCAAGCGTGCTTCTAGGGCGTCCAAAAGCCACTGCTTTAACTCCAGCCCCGACTTGCTTTCGCTCCAGTCTGCCATCCATTCGAGCAACCGTCGCGTTGCTTTATCCAAGCCTTCCCCGCGCCAGTCCGACGGCAATTGGGCAAAGCCAGAGGCCAGATTGGCACTTAATAACCGATCTATCTGAGTGGCGACAAAGCGATGCAAACTCTTCTGCAAAGTCGCGTTCTGTAGCTGCTCCAATAAATAGTCCCTAGCCAATAAATCGGTCCCTACAACCTTGGAGATATTGTTGGCTAGTTTCTCCTTATTGCGCGGAATAACCCCTTGCCAGCCTAGGCTGTACCAGCGCGGTCGTAGCGGACGGAACAGCGACTTGATGGCCAGCCAATTGGTGCCAAAACCGATTAGCGCCCCCAGCGCAGCACTGGCGACGATTTGGCTTATAGTGATCAATGGTGGAGATAGGAGCGTCGAGCCAAAGGATCATGCAGCGAGAACTGGATGATTCAGCCGTTCACTAGCAAAGCGCAGACAGGCGCGGATATCCTCGGATTCAAGATCGGGATGCTCGGCCAAAATTTGTTCAGTAGTCAAGTCAGCGGCGAGCAAATCCAGTACGTCCGTAACTCGAATCCGCGTTCCCCGAATACAGGGACGTCCCCCACATTGCTTGGGATTTACCGTGATGCGATCGGCTAGAATAGCCATGCGGTCCTTCCCTTGATATGCCTAAAATGACGTGAGTTCGGTTTAAGGTGAGGGCATCCTTTTTGGCTAAATTTAGGTTTGCAC
>JAPPEF010000265.1:0-7812 GCA_028875335.1 Gemmatimonadota bacterium | reverse complement strand
TGAGAGGCAATGGATTGGCCACCAACTGACGACCGGGCGTCGTCGCCGCCGTCGGGCTGGTCGGCTGTGTTTGAGTGAGCTTATGACGCTGTTGATTTGGTTTCATCAGTCCCATTACCGGGATTTCAAAGTCTTCTACCGCCATCAGGTCTGTCGGCCCCTACGCGATGCTTTTCCTGGGGTAGTCACTCGCAGATTGAACACACCAGACATCGCAGTCCGGTCAATTTTATGGTCAATCTCCTCGGGGGATTGATTGCTTACTGCCATCAACCCAAAAAACCAGCCCTAAAAAGCGAGCAACCACGCCAAGGAGACGCCGCTTAACCCGAACTCACGTTCGAATTAGGAACCGATATAGAGGCGGTCGAGTTGGAATACGGGGGGACGCCTTTGGCCGCTGCGGCGCGCAAGGGGCAGGTGGAAATGGTGCGTTTTCTATTGGAACAAGGTGCTGATCCAGCCACGCCAGCCGAATCGCCTTGGGCGCAGCCGCTTTATTGGGCGGAGAAGGAAGGGCAGGGGGAAGTGGTGGCGTTGCTCAAAGAGCGACTCAGCGGGAGCGGCGCTGGCGGCGGTTAAAGCGTAGTGGTATTCTCCCTTTACTTTTTGCTTGAGAAACCCGGATCGATCAAAGCAATGAAGCGCATCGCGACGACGCTCAACCTCACAGTAGATGATTTGATTTAGTTTCGATCCGCTCCCCTGACGAAACGAGGAATAAAATGGAAGAGCAGATTGGTGTAGTTATCGAGCAAGGGCCGTCAGATTGGCAGATCGTGCAGCAGGACGAGCGCGGACAGGGGAGGATTGAGTTGGAGGGGAAGTGGAAGTTCGAGACTCCTGGACAAGTGGAGGTGCGCTTGGTGTGGGAGGATACAGGGGTAGCTGTTGCGGCTGGTTTGGACTGGCAGGTTGTGCCAACAGAGGAAGATGGTACTTGGAAGGGCGCTTTGGAACACATACCGGCGGGCGGGCTTTATCGGCTGGAGACGCGGTTGCGGACGGCGGAGAATCTGGCTGGAGAGTGGTCGCCGAGGGGAGATATGCGGCACTTTTTGGGCATAGGCGATTTGTGGGTGATTGCCGGGCAGAGCAATTCGGCTGGATATGGGCGTGGGCCGTACGAGGATCCAGCGGAGTTGGGAGTGCATCTGTTTAGGAATAGCGAGCAATGGGCGCTGGCAGCGCATCCGATGAACGAATCGACGGATACCCAACACGCGGTGAACCGCGAGGCCGCCAACCCAGGGCATTCGCCCTACCTGCAATTTGGGCGCACGCTCAAAAGGACGCTCTCGCACCCGGTGGGCTTGGTGCAGACATCGTTGGGAGGCTCTCCGCTCACTCGGTGGAATCCCGGCGAGCCTGGGGCAGCGGATTTGTTTGACAATATGGTGCAGTGCGTGGAGAAGGTCGGGGGAAAGGTTCGGGGGATTGTGTGGTACCAGGGGGAAAGCGATACAGGAACCGACGCGGACGCGACTAGTTACGCGGAGCGGTTCCAGCGAGCGGTCGCCGCTTGGCGGGAGGCCCTTGCAGACGCGGAGTTGCCAGTGCTCACCGTGCAGCTAAACCGCGTGTACCAACCCGCAGACTCGGATGCTGATCGGCGCTGGAGCCAAGTGCGCGAGGCGCAGCGGCAGGTGGCGCGGCAAATGCCGGGCATAGGTGTGGTGCCGGCGCTCGACTTGCCGCTTGCGGATCAGATCCACACCAGTCCCGCTGGCAATATGCTCTTGGGGGAGCGGTTGGCGCAGGCGGCTTTGGGGTTGGTCTATGGTCAAGCAGTAGCTTGGCAGGCACCGGATTTGGCGGTGGCCCGGCGGCGAGAGGACCGCGGCGAGCTGGAGTTTACAGCCGTCAAGAGCCGGATGGATAGCATCGACTTAGAGGCCAACAGCTTCCGGGTCGAGGATGAGGCCGGCGAGGTGCCGATCTCGTCAGTTAGCTATCCACAGGACCATCGCGTCGAGTTGATCTTGGAGCGGCCCTTGCAAGGGGCGGCTAGAGTCCACGGCGGCTACGGCAAGGATCCGGCGACCGTGCCGGCGGATATGGAGCGTTTTTTGCCGATGTTGGGCTTCTGGGGGGTGGAGATCGTGTGAAAAAAAAGAAGGCGGGAGCACAACCCCCGTCTCTATTGGCTGCCTATTGATGCGCTCGGTTAATCAGCACCGCACTCAAGATCAACGCCCCCCGCACCACGAGCTGCCAGTATTCGCTGATGTTCATCAGCGTCATACCGTTGACTAAGATGCCCAAGAACACTACGCCGATCAGGGTGCCGCGTATCTGACCCTCACCACCCATCAAGCTGGTGCCGCCAATGATGACCGCGGCGATCACGTCTAGCTCCCATCCTCTAGCCGTCGTCGCCGCGCCGGACATGATCTCAGCCGACTGCATGATGCCGGCTAGCGCTGCCAAGAAGGCGACAATCGCCATGACGGTGATCTTGATCTTGCCGACCTCAATGCCGCTCAATCGCGCGGCCTCGGCATTGCCGCCCACCGCGTAGATCGAGCGCCCCAGCGTGGTATAGCCCATCAGGAAATGCGTCGTCAAAAAGACCAGCGCGAAAACCAGCGCTGGAAAGGGCACTCCGAGGAGATAACCGCCGCCCAAGAAATTGTACCACTCGGGAAAAGGCGTCAGCGGAAATCCCCCAGTGATGAGTTGCGCCGAGCCGGTCAAGACCGTCATCCACGCCAAGGTGATGATAAAGGTCGGCACCCCGAAGCGCACGCGGATGAATCCGCTCAGGGCACCGACGCTTAGGCCGACTAGCAAGGCCGCTAGCATGGCTGTGGGCACCGCTAATTCTACCGCTAACCCAGCTCCGGCCAAGTGCTGCGTCAAATAGGCGGTCAAGCAGCCGGCAAAGGCCACCGCCGACCCCACGCTCAGGTCGATCTCGCCGGAGATGATGACCATCGTCATGCCAAAGGCGATAATGCCCTGCATGGACACGTTGCGCAGCACGTTGAGCAGATTGTCAACGGAGAAAAACCCTTCGGCCTCAAACGCCAAAATCGCGCAGAGGACGAAGAGAATGATCTCCATAATAGAGCGTTTCACCCATGCCAAGAGCTGTTCACGCATTGCGAGTCGCCCCCATGCAGCGCAGCGCCAGCTCGTCGGCGCTGATTTCTCCGGGCCGCACTTGGCCTTCGATCCGCCCCTCGCGCATGATTAAAATCCGATGGCAGACTTCGACCAATTCTTCCAACTCGGTCGATACAAAAAGCGAGGCAATGCCCTGACGGCTCAAATCCCACATAGCTTCGAAAATCTGCTGCTTGGCCTGTACGTCTACGCCGCGCGTCGGCTCGTCGAAGAGGATGACTCGCGGACGATTGCCCAGCCAATTGCCCAACACCACCTTTTGCTGATTGCCGCCGCTCAGCGCCGAGACTGGGGCCTCGGTGTCGGCGACCTTGATTTCGAGTTGGGTGACTAGTGCGTCCACTACGGCCTGCTCCTCTACGCGGGTGATGTACCCCCGGCGGGCGATCCGGCCCATGCTCGCTAAGCACATATTGGCGCGGATGCTATGCGCTTGGATCAGGGCTTCTTCCTTGCGGTTTTCAGGGGTAAAGGCCAAGCCTTGGGCTTTCATTTTCGGGGGAGTTGGCGCTGCTACGCGCTGGCCTTGGACCAAGACTTGCCCGCGGTCGCAGGCGTCTGCGCCGAAGAGGGCGCGCAGCAGTTCGGTGCGGCCCGCGCCCAGCATCCCGGCAATGCCGAGGATTTCGCCCTCGTAGAGCGCGAAGCTCACATCGGCGAAGGCGTCCCCGCGCGACAGGCCCTGCACCTCCAGCACTGGAGTCGCACCCGGCTGCAAATCATCCGGCCGCTCCTGCTGCGCGATTTCGCCGAACATCATTTGCACGATCTCCGCGATGCTCGTATCCCGCATCGCCACCGTGCCGATGTGATGCCCGTCGCGCAGCACCGTAACTCGGTCGGCGATAGAGTGCAATTCCTGTAAGCGGTGAGAGATGTAGATGATTGCCACGCCCGCTGCCGCTAGCCCTTTGACCACGCGGAAGAGCTGTGCAGTCTCGTGCGTCGCCAGTGCCGAGGTCGGCTCGTCGAGGATGAGCACGGCCGGGTCAAAGGACATGGCCTTGGCGATCTCGACGATCTGCTGCTGCGCCACCCCCAAGTCGCCGGTGCGCGCTCGGATGTCGATGGCGACTCCTAGCCTCGCTAGAACCTCCTCGGCCCGTGCGTAGGTTGCTGCCCAGTCGATAAGTCCGCGCCGCTTCGGCGTCCGGCCGAGCAGGATATTCTCGGCCACCGTCAGCCCTGGCACCAAGCTCAGTTCCTGATAGACCATGGCAATGCCATAGTCAAAGGCGTCCTGCGGCGAGCGCAGCGCGACTGGCATTCCATCGCAGAGGATTCGCCCCCTGCTTGGGGCGACCGATCCGGCTAGGATTTTGACCAGCGTGCTTTTGCCCGCGCCGTTTTTGCCGATCAGCGCGTGGACCTCGCCGGGGGCAAACCCCACCGAAACCCCGTCGAGCGCCACCGTTCCTGGGTAGTCCTTGCCGAGGTCTTCAACTGCTAGTTTGAAGGAACTCACTGATTGCCGAGGGCGATCAGGTCCGCGAGCCGCGCACCGAAAGCCCGCACGCCGTCCGGGTCTTGGCGCGCAACAAGCACCCCGTCCATTACTACTTTGGCCGCGACCTCCTGCCCTTTGAGCGCCGCGACGGCTAGCTCCATGGCCTTTGTGCCCAGTTCAAAAGGGGTCTGGGTGGTGAGGGCCTGCAAGATGTTGTCCTCGGCGAGCATGAACTCGACGAGCTGCTGGCTGGCATCGGTGCCAAAGACGACCACCTTCCCCTCGCGACCGGCGTTTTTGACTGCCATTACCGACCCGACGGTGCCGCCTTCGTTGGCCGACCAGATGATGTCGATTTCTGGATGGGCCGTGAGAATGTCCCCAGCTTTCTTGAGCGCCATTTCCGGCAGCCAAGCGTCTTGCTCGGCGACGAATTCCACGCCTGGCAACTGCCCTACCACCTCGACAAACCCATTGCGGCGCGCGTCGCTTTGCTCGGCGAGTTGCGACTTGAAGGCGAGGGTCGCGATTTTGGCTTGCCCTCCTAGCTGCTCTTCGATGTAGCGCCGCGCCACCAGCCCGGTCTGTCGGCCCAAGTCCCCTTGGTCGCTCTCGATATAGGTGACGGGAATATCTCCTTCTACCGTTGTATTGTAAGTCACCACCGCGATGCCAGCGTCCTTGGCCCGCTGTAAGGCTGTAGCTGAAGCCTTGGCGCTCAGCGGCGAGATCACAATGGCATCGACTCCGCGCGCGATATAGGTGTTGACTAGCTGAATCTCCTTGTCAGGCTTATTCGCGCTATTGGCCAGCAGCAGCTCGACGCCTGCTTTGTCGGCCGCGTCCTGCATCCCAAACTGGATCAGCCGGAAGAATTGGTCCTCCTGAAAGACGATCCCGGCGATTTTGAGTTTTTTCTCTTCAAGAGCTTCCTGCTGATCGCCGCAGCTTAGGGCGACTAGTCCCAAAACGGCTGCGATAGTCCATCGGCGCAATTTCATGTGTATCTCCTCGCGCGTTACCCTTGTACCGGCTGCAAATTGAGCAACACCAATAGCCACACCCGGTGCCAATAGGCGCTGTTGATATAGGGGTTGTATTCCGAGGGCCAGTTGCGCCAGTAGGTTTGATTGTGCGGAATGCGGTGATACCACTGCAAGAGCGGGATCGACGGCAGTTCGGCCAGCCAGATTTCCATGGCTTGGCGATACAATTGCACTAGCTGCGGATCGCGTGGCCCGACTTCCGCCATCTGATCGACGATCCGGTCGAATTCCTCGTTCTGCCAGCGCCAGACGGACTCGGCGGGCTGGCCGGTTGGCTGCACGAAGCGGCTGTGGTAGAGCCGCAGCGTAAAATACGGATCGCGCACGCTGCCGGCGTGCCCGGTGATAAAGGATCGTGCCGTGCCGTGCGATATGCGGGTGAATGTGTCTGGGGTATTGCGGAAGTCGGCGTCAAAACCTGCTCGCTCTAGCTGGGCGACCAAGACCGGCGTTATGTCTTGGAAGATCGGGTAGATGTCGATGAGCATTTCAAACGGCTCGCCGTCCTTGGTCCAATAGCCATCGGCGGACCGCTGCCAGCCCATGCTCCGCATTAGGGCTGCGCTCTTGTCTAGGTCAAAGACGCCTATTTCGTATTCCTCTAACAAATCCCCGACCTCGCTGAAGTACGGCCTAAGGGCCGGGTAGTCGGGCAAGGGCAGGAGCGTAAAAATTCCGGCTCCCTGCCAGCCCACTTCCACTAATTGCTGTCGGTTGATGGCATAGTTGATCGCCCGTCGCACATCGACATCCGCAAAGGGGGCTTCAAGGTTGTTGAAGCCGAGAGAGATGGGCCAGAAATCGACGTAGCCGTACGGCGGCGCGCGCCCGGTCCAAGTCGTCACCTTGGAATTTTTGTCGAGTACAGTCAGGATGTTGGGCGGACGCAGGTCGAGGCTGGTGTCAATATGGTTGGTAATCAGGTTTTGGACGCGCTTGGCCTCCTCCATGTAAGGCAGATAGATGATGCGCTCGACTTTGGGCAGGGATTGGAAGCCGGTGGCCGCGGCCCACCAGTCCGGTCGCAGATCCCAGATGCGCTGTTGCGGCGTGGAGAGCACCAGCTTGTACGGCCCGGAAAACACGGGCCAGCCTTTTTGCGGATCGAAGTTTTCAAAGGTGTCTGGCGACTGCCCTTCCCACACGTGCTTGGGCACAATCGGCACCCCATTGCCGAAGTTGTGGGCGAAGTACGAAAAAACAAAGCGCGGGTTGGGCGCGGTCAGGGCTATGCGCGCCGTCAGGCTATCGACGGCCACGGCCTTTTGGACCCAGTTTTTCATGTCGGTTGAATAGGACAACAAAGGTGCGTTGTCCTTGAGCATGTTGATCGTAAAAACCAAGTCGTGCGCCGTCCACGGCATGCCGTCGCTCCACTGGACCCCAGGACGAATGGTGATTTCCACTTCGGTATAGGCGTCGTTGAAGCGGTGGTCTGTGGCGATCCAGGGAATCAGTTTGCCCTTAAAGGCATTGTAAAAGTACAACGGCTCGAAAACGAAATTGTACCCAGTGCGCGAGGTGGATTCCGGCCGATAGGGGTTGAAGGTATTGTAGTCTTTGATCTGCCCGGCGCACGTGCCGCTCTCGGCGCAATCCATGATCAAGGTGCGGTTGCGCGGGACCTGTATTAGCGCCGATTCCTCGACCTCGGCGTCCTCGGGCTGGTCGGCCGCGTCCGATGGCTGTTGGTCGGAGGGGCTATCGCCGCAGCCGCTGAGCAGCCACGCGCTAAGCAATATGCAGATACTGCGTTTCATGTTAGACCTCGCCTCGGTTTAGAGTGAAAGGGCCGCGCCGATTGAGCGCGAGCAAACCTTTAACCTCGCGTTGGTTGTAGGTTCAACAATACTAAAAGCCACGTTCGGTGCCAGTAAGCTGTATTGATATACGGATTGTCCGCCGAGGGCCAGTTGCGCCAGTAAGTTTGGTTGTGTGGCAAGCGGTGATAAAATTGCAACAAGGGTACGGCTGGCAACTCGCGCAGCCAAATCGCCAGCGCCTCTCTGAACAGGCCCACCAAGCGCGGATCGTCGGGTGCGGTCTGTCCCATCTGATCGACGAGTGCGTCGTACTCGGAGTTTTTCCACCGCCAGAAGTTCGGCGTCGCCGTGTCCGTCGGCTGGACGAAGCGACTGTGGTAGAGCCGCAGTGTAAAGTACGGATCGCGCACCGAGCCTCCATTGCCAA
>JAPPEF010000213.1 GCA_028875335.1 Gemmatimonadota bacterium | reverse complement strand
AAGGTTATCCGCGCTTTCACGACGCTTGGTTCCACTATAACATTTACCACATCCACCGCGAGGAAGACGAACAACACGTCCACTCCCCGCACACTATGTCGGCAGTGTTAGCAGCCGTCCGCAAAACCCCGGTGGGAAAAGTCGGCGGGCCTTTCTTGGTGCATTTCCAGCCACGCGAAAAAATCTGGCCGGGATACATCGTGTTTCGCACGCTGGAGCAACGTCCTGCCCGATTGCTACCTTTTGCCCATCCCGAGGTTCAGCAAACCGTAGAAAAGATGGTGCGATCGGCAAATGGCCAGCACATTGAGGAACGCTTTGAAGCTTTTCTGAACCAACTGCGGGAGAAGTATGCAGAGCAAATTGAAATATACCCCGAGAATCTCGCATCCGAACCGGCCTTATAAATTCGTTCCCACGAAAGGTATTCCATGCACATCACCAAAGTCGAAATCCGCACCGTAGCCCCGCCGGTCGATCGCTTCACTTGGTCGGACGATCTGCCGGATCAATACTCGACCAACACAGTCGTCCGTATCTATACAGACGAGGGCGTCGAGGGCGTAGCTGGCGTCTGGAACGCGACCTCCTTTGACTTCGAGCGCTATACCGCCGAATCCATACGTCACCTAGCTCCCATCCTGTTGGACAAGGACCCGCTTTTGCGGGAGCACATCTGGCACGAGATCAGGCCGCGCGTCTTTCCGCTGCCCCCCCAGTCGCTGGCCGCCATCGACATCGCCTTGTGGGACCTAGCAGGCAAGGTAGCGGGCCTGCCACTCTATCGCCTATTGGGTGGAGCGCGCGACAAAATCCCCGCCTACGCCAGTACCCCACTCTTTGAAGATGTCGAATCCTATCTGAAGAACGCCGAGGAGTTCATCGCCCAAGGCTTCAAGGCCATCAAGTTCCACACCTGGTGCATTCCCGAACTGGATCTCGAGCTCGCCCGCGCCGTCAGAAAGCAGTACCCCAGCAACGACGTCGCCTTCATGCTCGACGCCGAGAACAACTACGACCGAGACGGTGCCCTGCGAGTCGCCCAAGAACTCGAAGCAATGGGATTTACGTGGTTTGAGGCCCCATTGCACGACTCGGACCTCGACGGCTACCGGGAACTGACCAGCCGAGTAACCATTCCCATCCTGCCGTCCGGCAACTGGTTTCAGGACCTCCACACCTTTGCCGAAGCCCTTCATTCAAAGGCGTGGGGCCGCGCCCGCACCGACGCAGCCATGATGGGCGGGATCACGCAGACCAACAAAGTAATCGCTCTCACCGAAGCGGCTGGCATGAAATGCGAGATCATGTCGTGGGGATACAGCCTAGTATCGGCCGCCAACCTGCACCTGATGCTGGCTCACGACAACTGCTCCTATTTCGAGCAGTCAGTCCCCTGCGAACCCTACGAATACGGAATGCAAGACGTCATCCGCGCCCAACCCGACGGCTATGCTTATGCGCCCGCTGGGCCGGGCCTTGGCCTCGCCGTGGACTGGGAAGCCATGGCGGCGGCCACGATCCATTCGATTGTCGTCGACTAGGACATTCCCGCCCATCTATTTTTCGCAGACGGCGACTCCGATGTGGCGGTAAATACCGTCTTGATCAACCTGTATTGTGCCGTCGCCCGCGCCGTAGATATTGCCTCGATCGCGGGCCGAGTAATAGAGCAAATAGCGGTCGCCGTCTGCGAGGACGCACGGCGTTGAGGTGTAGCGACCGTCAAAGTGGTCGGGATGGCGCGTGGCCGGAAAGGCCGAGCGCTCAAAACGGTGCTTCCAGTGCAGGCCGTCGGCCGAGGTCGAGGCGTAAATTTCGAAAATGCCGTCCGCTATGTGGCAGCCGTACCACATGGTGTAGGTGCCGTTGTTTTCTAGGACATAGGGATAGACGATGCTCCTGTGGGTCTCATTGGCCACGACCGCTGGTTCTGCATCGCGGCTCCAGTGCAGACCATCTTCCGAAGTGAAGCGGTAGATGTGGCGGGCCATGGCGCGAAAATCATCGTCTGCCGCTGGCGCAGAATTCATCCACATGCGGTAGCGGCCCGGGCCATCCTTGAGCACACAGGGGCGACGACCGCTCGGGTAGAGCGGCTCGGGGTGGACTTCCCAATGTCGACCATCCAGACTAGTAGCATAACCAAGCATCTGCCGCATAAGAGGGCCTTTACTCGTGGTGCCGAGGCGCTGGCTCATCACGAACCACATCTTGTACAGGCCTTCATCGGCATCAAAGAGGACGTGCGGTGTCTGCCACGCTTGGCCCACGGGGGTTTCGCCCGTGCGCAGAATGGGATTGTCGGGAAAGGCCGTCCAGTGTAAGCCATCCTCCGATTCGGCATAGCCCAGATCCATGTCGTTGTTGCGCGTGGCACTGCTGTTGCCCAGATACCACATCTCGTACCGGCCATCGACCTTGATCACCGTGGGATTGTAGAGCGTCACTCGGCACCAAGTCTGCCCTGTCGTCATGGTCGAGAGCGCGGGCTGAAACGACCGCTGCCAAGCTAATTCGTTGAGAAATGTATCCGCCATTTTATATATCCAAAATCTTCACTCGCCGATCATAGCAGCAGTAAGGCGATCTATGAGCGCATCGTCGGCTGGCAGCAGACCAGAGGCCGGCAAACGCCGCAGTAAGTCGGCCCAGCGGTCGTACTGTGCCTGCGCCCGTTGCAAGTAGGGCACAGCTTCCTCCTCGCGGCCCTCAGAAGCCAAGGTCACTCCCACCCAAAACGGAGCCTCGCCGCCTGTTGCCGCATCGGGCACCAGTTCAGTCGCGGCGCGGTAGGCATCCATAGCCGCCTCCATGTCTCCTGCGGTCACCCACTCGTCGCCCTCGTTGAGCTTGTGGTAGGCCCGCGCCAAACGCACTAAGCGGCGCAGTTCCTCCACCGGCTCGGGATGGTCTTCCACGCGCAGGTCGAACACGCGGTCAACCCACGGCCGACCCGTATCCTCGGCGGAGACTACGAGGATGGCCGCCGACTGTCGGCCGCGCAGGTCCCCGCCCTCGGCCTCAGCGACTTCTAGAGCCACGAGCAGCCGCTCCGCCAGATCGCCCTCGGCATTTTCATAGGCGTGCGCCATAGCCGGCCACACGCTGTCTTGGTCCATCAGATTCGCCTGAACGCTGTACTGGGCACCGGTCTGGTGACCAGCAGCGGCAATAGCCCGCTCACCTGTGTGGACGGCCACGTTCCCCTCGGCATCGACCATGGCTACTTGTCGCACAGCAGCGTCGGCATCCCCCGCGAGCAGAGCGGTGAGCGACGCCTGAGCCGTCTTGCCCATCGCCATCAATTCGAGGCCAAGCGGACCGTAGGCCGGATCAACAAGAGATTGAGTGGCCACTGCGCCGACGCCGGGACGAGCCCACGGAACGATGGGACCCACGGAAAACCAGTGGGACTGGACGGCGACGCCGAGCTGGCCACTGAGGGAATCGCGGGCGACGATGGAGTAGGTAGCCACAGGTCGCCGCCGGTCGGGCGCGTCGGCCGCAGCTAGCTGTGCCGTGACGAGGATTAGGATGAGTAGGCGCATGATTTCTCCTAAATGTCGATGGATGGAGATTAACTTTTCTTGTCCTTTGCCAACGGCCCGGTCGGCGCATCCTTGCTGTAGAGCGACGATCCCCGCTCGTACGACACGATCACTTCGCCATTGGCCACATCCAGTCGTGGCACGTTGTTGTTGAACACATCGCGGTCCGGGCCGCGCATCACCGCCAACTGGGCGTCGCTCATTCCTTCAACCAATTCGCCCCAGCGGTTTTCCGGGTGGGCCATCTCGCCGCCGCTGCGGTTGAAGTTGCGCGACGAGTACTTGATTAGGATGCCCCGCCGCGCAATCTCGCTCTTCCAAGCCAACGCTCCATGAGTCGTACCACCGTCGCCGAAGAATAACACGTCGCCGGCCTGCATCTCGACGTGTTTGACCAGCCCCATATCGCGGTCGCAAGTCCGCACGCCGGGGGGCAATTTGTAGTACGCCTTGTGGCTGCCCGGCACACAGGCAAACCCTCCATCGCCCGCCCGCACGTCCCTAAGCTGCCAAGTCACGGTAATGGCCTCGCAATAGCTGCGGCCGTTGTGGTACACATAGCCGCGGCCGGGGTTGAGCGGCTCATTGGCGTCGTGCAGCGCGTGGCCGCTGGTTCCCTTAACCGCGACAAAACCCGTCGCTCCACCCATCCGCCCACCACTACCGCCCATCCAGTTCAGCCGGTGCTCAACCACCGGATGCGCTACCATCCGCCGGAACGGTTCGCAATACGGCTGGGGCAAGTCCAGCAGTCCATTCAACAAGGGCCGCCCAGTTCCCGCCAAGCTTTTGGACCCCCGCGCCAGCTCTTCGCCGACTACGATCCGTTCCTCAAAGCGATCCACCGCCTCGTTGGCCGCGTCCAACCACTCCTCGTCCATCACCCCGCGCAAAACCAGATAGCCGTTGAGATCCCAAAAGTAAAATTCCCGGTAGTCGATGTCGCTGTCGGAATCTACCTGCAAAAGCGACGGATGAAAAACCCCAGACTCCATCCGCGTCGTCTTGCCATCGGTCACAATCGTCGGCGACGGAGTCGTAGCTTGATAGCCCGGCTTGTAGAGCGAGGCCCGCTGCTCTGTACTCAAGTCGGCGTGCCATTCCGGGCGCGGCTCCGCTTCGGTCTTCGGCCCCGTCCCCGCATTGCGGATAACGCCGCGTCCCACGAATTCATAACTCAACAGCCGCTGGCGTCCTTTCCCCTTCCACGGCCGCATCCCCTGCACCGTCGCCAACGCCACGATCAGCAAATCTCCCGCCTTGAGCGTCGGCTGCAAGGTAAGCCCCATATCGTCGGCCCCTGTCGCCACCTCTTCTGGCGTCGCCACATTGCCCTTGTGACTGCACGGCACCAGCACAAAGCCGCCGTCTCCTTCCTCTACATCCTCCAGCGCCCACAGCACCCGCACCCCCTCGCTAAAACGCCGCCCGTTCTGAAAGTAGTACGCAATGGCAGGGTCCCGAGGCTCATTGCCGCCGACCAGCGGCGCACTCGTATCGCAGGTCTCCTGACACCAAACCTCCGGTGCGCGGTCGAGGATAAACCCCTGGCCGACGAGCTGATTGAGATACCACACCAACGCCGGATGCACCAGCAAGTCGCGGAATGGCTCCCGCGCCTTCCCCGGCCAACCCAGCATACCCTCCGTCTCCCCCATGGCGTCGATCTCCCTATTGAGCCGCTCGACCTCCGGCCGAGTCAATGTCCCCGGCACGTGCAAATACCCAGCCACGTCAAAACAGTAATTCTCTTCGTTGGTCATCACTTCGCGGTCCATTGGACACCTCCTTTGTCCGGTGTGGTATTTAGGCAGCTACGGGATCGCTGACCTCAACTGCGAGGCGTAAGCCCAACTCGCGAAGAACTGCGGTCAAACCTAGGCCAAGCTAGCAGCCCTACTGAGGATCTGACGATACAAAGTCTACGGACAGCCTCAGCCCCATACTGTGCAGGATGGTGGCTAAGGTATGGAGACGGGGATTGCCTCCCGCCGATAACGTTCGATAGATATTGGACCGATTCAAGCCGGTTTTCTCAGCCAGTTGACCCAGCCCCCCTTGCGCCTCTGCCACATCCCGTAAGGCCAGTAAAAGCGCTCCGTCGTCGTTATCATTTTGATATTCCTCGAAGGCCACATCAATGTACGCCTTAGCCTTGACAGGATCGTTGAGTTCCTGCGAATGGAATTCTTTAAAGACTCCTAACTTTCTCACGACTCTGATACCTTATACTTAGCCCATTGTCCGCAAACATCATTCATAATATACAATCTTTATCGCCGACTGAACTACTACCTGCTAGCAATCATGGACGCCGCCCCACCGACGCGATATATTGCGCCTACCCATCAACAGGAGAACACGCCATGACTCTGACCCCTTGGATCCGCATCGGCCAGCCCTTAGAGGCGGTCATGTCCGACTACGAGCGCATTTTCGACGCCTGGGAACAAGGCGGCATCCGCGGCCTTGTCTTTGGCCGCCTGGTCTTTGCCGACGAGCAGGGCCAGAGTACCATCCCCGCGTTCAAGGGTGATCCCACGCCCTACCAAAAGCGCGGCCTCAAGGCCGAACTGCGCGACGTGCCCCTGCAACCCGATAAAGAAAAACTTCTGCACGCCATGCTGGCCGACGCCAAAAAGCGCGGCTGGACCGTGATGATCTTCTCTCCCGCCTCCGGCACCATTGCCGCCGAGGGCCTGCCGCTGGAGGAGGACCCCTACGGCACCCAGGCACACGCTGCGTCTTGGGAGGACATCTTCGCGGCTTTCCCAGAAGCCGATGGCGGCATTGTCGATGGCTGGACCGAGTCGCCCTACGAGCTGACGTATCACCACGGCAACGCGGTCTTCCGCCCGCTCAACGACGGCCAGCGCCGAGAAGCAACGGCTAGAGGCTACGACGTTGAACGATTGGATCGAGGCCGCCAGCACTTGTACCAGCGCTTCCAGAGTTTCACCCCTGCCGAAGTGGACTACTATGGCGATTATGGCGTGCTCTCGGAGATGAACCTCTTCGACATCAACGAGGACGCGCTCTACTGGCTGCGCTGGCGACGCGAAGACGGCATCCGCCAAGGCCGCGCCTTCCGCCAAGCCATCGATGAGTTGCCGCGCCAACTGCTCTTGGGCAACGGCCCGCGCTCGGCCGTGTTTTCCGGCATGACCGCGCTCGACTTCCACGCCTGGGGCCAGATCGTGGATTTGCTGCTGGTCAAGCACTACTTCTGGCATCGCGGCTTTGACGGGATGTACGGCACAGTGGCCCGCTGGATACAGCAAATTCAGGAGTGGAATCCGGTGTTGAGCGAGGCGCGGTGCTGGACGGTGCTCCGCGCTTGGCTCGGCATCCGCCTGCCCGAGGTGGAGTGCCTAGCCGACATGGAATTGGGATTTCCGCAGGCGTTTTTCGACGAGGTAGTGCAAGAAGAGACGCGCCGCGCCATCGCCGCGGTCGGCGACCCGCAAAAGATCCTTCCCTGGGTCGATACCGGACGCATGCCCCACGGCGGCGACCCCATGACCTCCGGCGATCTTTACCGCATCCTCCAAGCCTCAGAAGAGGCCGGGCTACAGCGCTTCCTCTTCCACAACCACGCCCATCTGACTGCGGCCGAATGGGCGGTTATCTCGCGGATGTGCGGCACGGCGTGGGACGAAGATCCCGACGGCTACTGGCCTCCGGCGACGCCTAAACCCGGGACGTTCTAGGCCTCCTATAGCAGTCTCCTCCCTGCGAACGCGCCACATTGGCCGTCAGTGGACGCGCGTCGCTTAAGGATCATCACAGCCCAGACCGAGCCGTCGATTCGTCACTAACTAGCTCCGGTCTAGTCACTGGTGGAACCCCCGAGAACGTACTGCGTCTCAGTAGGAAAGGTGTGCCTACATCCGCTTGCGAAAACGGCTCTATCACTCCGGCATGCCCCAACTCAGCCATCCCATACCACCTTATCCAGAGGCCGATCTCATGAGCTCAAGCCCCACCTCTCCCTATCGGTACGCCGCCCTCGCTGGGCTTCTCGCCGCCCTCTCCCTTGCCGCATGCTCCCAGCCGACGGCATTCGCACCCAACTCGATGCCGTCCTCCCCGATGGCCGCCGAGGATTATAGGAACCTCTCTCCCTCTTCCTATTTTAACACTGAGTCGTACGCGTACATCGACGAGAATGACTTTCAGCTCGTGAGCACGTCGCCGCTCTCGACGTTCTCGATCGACGTGGACCGGGCTTCGTACGCCAACGTGCGCCGGTTCATCCAGCAGGGGCAACGGCCACCAGTCGATGCGGTCCGCATTGAAGAAATGATTAACTACTTCCCTTACGAGTGGGATGAGGTATTGGGAG
Organism: Gemmatimonadota bacterium; assembly: GCA_028875335.1. Next base: position 2,361 of record JAPPEF010000213.1, on the reverse strand, counting down.
ACCACCCTTTCGCCGTCACTACCGAAGTGTGGGACGCGCCCTGGCAATCCGCGCACCGGCTAGTACGCATCGGCCTCAAGGCGCGGTCAATCGACACGGAGGACCTTCCACCCGGCAACTTGGTCTTTCTGCTCGATGTGTCCGGGTCGATGGCGTCCCCTAACAAGCTGCCGCTGCTCAAGAAGGCGTTCGCGCTCCTCGTCGAGCAACTCAGGGCCGAGGACCGGGTGGCAATCGTGGTTTACGCCGGTGCCGCCGGGCTAGTTTTGCCCTCGACACCAGGGGACGAGCAGGAAGAGATTCTAGCCGCTTTGGAAAATCTCCACGCCGGCGGCAGCACCGCGGGCGGAGCCGGGATCAAGCTGGCGTACCAAGTTGCGCGCGAGAATCACATCGCCGGCGGCAACAGTCGCGTCATTCTAGCGACAGACGGCGACTTCAACGTCGGTGCCTCAAGCGACGCCGAGATGGTCCGACTCATTGAGAAGGAGCGGGAGAGCGGGATATTCCTGACGGTCCTCGGCTTCGGTACCGGGAATCTGAAGGACTCGAAGATGGAACAAATCGCCGATCACGGAAACGGCAATTTCCACTACGTGGACAACCTGCTGGAGGCTAGGAAAGTCTTGGTGGAAGAGATGGGCGGAACCCTCCTCACGCTTGCCAAGGACGTGAAGATACAGGTCGAGTTCAACCCCGCCCGGGCGGCCGGATACCGACTGATCGGCTATGAGAATCGATTGCTCGACGAGGAGGACTTCAACGACGACACCAAGGACGCTGGCGAACTCGGAGCCGGACACACAGTGACGGCGCTGTACGAGGTCGTGCCCGTGGGCGTTCCAGTTCCCGGAGGCACGGTTGACGAGCTTCGCTATCAATCGGGAGACGAGGACGACACAGCCGTCGAGAGCGGCTTCGAGGAGGAGCTGATGTATGTCAAGATCCGCTACAAGGATCCAGACGGGTCGGTGAGCAGGCTACTGGCGCACACGGTGGTGGATGCTCCCGTCCGCCCGTCCACGGATTTCCGCTTCGCCACCGCCGTGGCGGGATTCGGCATGCTGCTTCGCGACTCGCCCCACGCGGGCGACTACACAATAGAGGCCGTCATCGGGCTCGCCGAGCAAAGCCAAAGTCCTGACCCCAGGGGCTACCGGGGTGAGTTCATCCGCCTCGTCGAGACGGCGCTGGATTTGCGCCTACTGGAGTGAAAGGATTGAGAGAACCCGATACCTAATCAGCCTTCTCTTTCAAGCAAACACCATTCGTACGGCCCAGGCCCCGTGTGGCAAATCATCTCGGCGATTTGCTCACGCATTGACGCAATCCGATCCTGACAATCGGGACGGCCAGCCACGTTTTTCATTTCACCCGGATCGGCATCCAAGTCGTACAGTTCGTTGGTATCGAACCGGTTCCAGATATATTTCCAATTCCCATCGCGGACCATCACGTGGGCAGCAAGCTGTTCCGACTCCTGAGCGTTGTGATAAATCGCGTCGAGGCTGGCAATCTCGGCGAAGATAGGCCGGTGATCAGGCTCTCGTCCGTTCAGGATTGCCTCCGCTACGGAACGTCCATCAATAGGAACTGGCGGACTTTCATTTGCGAGGTTGAGTAACGTCGGCATTAGATCGACGCCGGCAAACGGCGCTGCTACTCGGAACCCGCGTGGCAATTGTTCAGGCCACGAAATCAAACAGGGCACCCGTGCCGACGCTTCATACATCAGGCATTTCTCCACATAGCCATGATCGCCCAGCAATTCCCCGTGGTCACTTATGAAGACGATGATCGTATTGTCGAGAAGATCTCGTTCCTCAAGGGCTTTGAGGATGCGCCCAACTTGAATGTCAATGTGTGTGATGAGGGCGTAATAGTACGCCACCATTCGGCGAAATTCCTCGTCAGTTACCTCAGGACGAATGCGAAACTTCCCTCGCGCCTGAAAGTCGGGCTTGCCTTCCAGTGGATCTCGCAGTGAGACAGGAAGCGGAATCTGTTCTTCCGGATAGCTCGCCAGTAGCTCAGGCGGAACCAAAATTCTAGGATGAGGATCCTTGATACTAGCAAACAGAAAGAACGGATCATTATCTGTCTGGCGAATAAATTCCAGACTCCGGTCAACCGTCCAAGTCGTCCGCTGCTGCCGAGGGTCCTCAATGGTACCAAACTCCAAGGTATTTTCATATAGAGTCATCCCAGGCGCGTCTGAGAGATACAGGTTGGGAACCCCTTCTCGTTTAAAATAATCGCACAGCGGATCTGGATATTCACCCAAATAACGATAGGTGCACCAGAAATCCGTGAACCCGTGTTGCGGCAGGTGATCATCGCCCAAATGCCACGGTCCGACAA
>JAPPEF010000172.1 GCA_028875335.1 Gemmatimonadota bacterium | reverse complement strand
GGCACGTAGGCGACTACGCGCTTTTTACCACTGGGCTTTTCCGCACGTGGGTCGAGCGGCAGGGGCTTGGCGGCTACTACTTAGAGCAGGGCAGAAGGGCCTATGGGGCGGCAGCCGAACTGGCGCAACTCGGCTTTGTGTCGCAAGCGCGGCTCTTCGGTGCCCTAGAGGAGCAGTTCGAGCATTTGTCCGGCGGGCTCGACTACGTGCGCAAGGTCTATATGCGGCCCGAACTACACGGTGGCGCGCACGGGGCGCTGATGCGCGAGCTAGGGATATAGAGGCGGGTCATCTTAATAGCTCAGGCCGATGCTGCGGACCAAGGTGCGGGTGGCGGAGTCGCCAGCGATCTGCAAGTGGAAGAGGTAAAGGCCGGGCGGGGCCATTGCACCGGAGTCGCGTCGGCCGTTCCAAGTTAGCTGGTAGTGGCCTGCCACGCCTGCGGCGTCTCGCAGCGTGCGGACTAGTTGGCCGCGCAGGTCATAGACGCGGGCTTCAATGGGGCGGGCGTCTAGGACCTTGAGCACGTCGAAAGAGATGGCGAGCGCGTCGTTGACGCCGTCGCCGTTGGGAGTAAAAATCCCCGCGCCCATGTCGAGGCGCGTGAGTAAGCTGCCGTCCACGGGCAGCGACACCGCATCGCCCGCTCCCGCCAAATCGGGGACGGCATCGCCTGGGTCGACCTGCTGACGCAGGGTGTCAAGCCCGCTTTCGCGCTCTAGAAAGGCGCGGAAGCGGGTATTGTTTTGGAAGACAGTGGCAGCAAAATCTAGCTCGACGCGCTCGGCGGCTGCGACGCGCTCGGGCAAATGCAAGCGAAGGCCCGCATTTGTCTCTTCCACTTCGACATTGATTGTTGCGTCGTCGATTTGCAGGGCGCGAAACGCGAGGGGCACCGAGGCTTCGAGGGCGATGGCCTCAAAGCCCTGGCTGTCGCGAGCGAATTCTGGGCGGAGGAAGTACGTGAAGTCGGTTTGCTCGCCCGGTTCGACGCGTGCGGGGTGGACTTCGCCGACGGCGGTGTGCGCCAAAGGACGGGAGTAGATCAAGGTCAGCGCGTCGAGGGCAATACCGGCCTGCAGGTTGTTGGCGCGCAGCTCGGCTTCGAGCTGGACGTAGCGCCGGGGCGAAGGCGAGCGGAAGCGGATGCCCGTCCGGAGGTATTCCTCGCTCCACACGCTCCAGCCATCGCCGGGTTGGAGCGTGGTTTCGATGGGGCCGCGGAACGAGGCGATCAGCTTTTCGTAGCGCCTTTTGGTAACCTCTTTGCCGTTTTTGTCGAAATAGCGCATCTGCTCGACGACGTGGTCGCCGGTGCGGCTGCGCAAGGAGAACTGGGCCCCGAGCGGTGCGTCAATTTCCCACTCAATTGCCGTGATATTCCAATTGGATCCGAGGTCGATAACGGGCGAGCGCAGGACGACGCGGGCCGGGTACCCTTCGCCGTACACTTGGAACTCGCTAACTAGGCCCAGGCCGTCCAAGCGACCGGTGTTGGCGATATCGCTGCTCGACAGGCCGCCGCCGATGATGTTGCCGCCTTGGCTAGTGGGGTAGATCAGACGCAGGTAGCGGGCGGCGATTAGGGGGACATCGTGGCGAAAGTTGCGCACAGCGAAGAGGTAGCGAGGATCGGGGGGAATAGAGGCCAACGCCTGCCAAGCCAGCGAGCCGTCGGGTGCCAGTGAGCCGTCGGAGTACTGCATCTGATAGGAGAGGAAGTTTGCGTAGTAATGCCGCACCCGCGGCGGAATGCCCAGTGGCTCGCCCAAGAGCCAGACCGAATCGATCCAGTAGGTAGCTCCTAGATCAATGCGATAATCGCCGAAGGTCTCGCTGTCGCCGCTGGAGCCTTTGGCGAGGGGATTGACGCGCCACATGGTCGAGAGGTCGCCGTCGAACATGACTGAAGGAACGCCGGCCACGGCGACGACGGCAGCCTCGACATCGACGGTGCCGCCTTTGGCAATCAGGTCAAAGGCGATGTTGTCGCCAAAGGCCCTGATTTGGATTTCGGCGAGCGCAGGCGCACCCGTCATTTCGCGAGTGGCCTCGATGCGGAGGACTTGGACGAGTTCGTCGTCGAGATCGATCGTCACATCGCGCACCTCGTTGAAGGCAAAGCGCTCGCTGTGGCTGTAGAGTAGGGTGCCTTCGACGACGACGTTGGCGCTGTTGATAAAGCGCTCGCCCTTGGAGAGCGAGAGGTTAAAAAAGGGCAAGGGCGGCGCGCTGTCGGCAAAGCGCAGGCGAATCTGTTGGACGGGGAACACTTGCCCCAAGTCTATCTCGAGCCACCAGTCTTTTGGGGCCGTGCCCGGCGGAGGACTCCAGCTAGTGGCGGGGTCGCCGTCAAAGGCGCGGACAGCAGTAGATGGTGCCGCTCCGGCCCCGCGAACAATAGCCGCAGAGAGCGGGTCAATGTCTTTGCCGATATGCACCGGCCGCAGCGAGCCTGCTTCGTCTAGGTGCAAAACGCCGGGGGGGTACACCCAGTTTTCCCATATATCCGCCGAAGTCATAACTAGGCGCTCGGCGCGAGTGGGGCTGCTTAATGGCACGAGCATGCACAGTGCTAAGGGCAAGAGGCGGAATGGCGACACGGGCGATCTGTTGTTTTTTTATGGGAAAAGCGCAACGTAAGCGTCGAACATAAAACATATTGAATTTAGGGTTATTCATCCTACAAGCGAAAACGGACCGACACGAGATGTTCAAGCGCAGCAACATTACCTTAATCATCATTCCAGAAAAGGGCCGCAAGACCTTTGAGTTTAAAATCCCCGTTGCATCTTTGTGGTTGCTGGGGTTGTGCAGCGTCGTCTTGCTCGTGTTTTTGCCCTTTGGTCTTTGGTCTTATTTCGACAAACACGAGCTAACGCAGAAGGCAGCACAGCTCGAGCAGGATAATGCCCTGCTTGAGGAGCAAGTGGGCCAGATCAATCAGCTCGAAAAAATGCTGGTTCGACTCAAGCGCGGCAACGACCGACTGCGCGCCATCTTAGGCAAGCCCGAGGTATTAGACGAGGAGGCAGCGCAGCCCAGCGATGGTCCCCCCTACATCTCCTTTATACAGCGGTTGCGTTGGGGTCACGTCCATACCGTCCCTACCTTGTGGCCGTTGCGCGGACCAGTGCTCAGGCCCTTTAGCGAAGAACATCCCTCGGTTGTCATTGCTGCGGTTGCGGGCAGCTTGGTACGGGCCAGTGCCGCAGGCCAAGTGATGCAAGCGGGCTACGACAAGGACTTCGGCTACATGGTGATGCTCGACCACGGCAATGGGCTGCTGACTCAATACGGATACAACGCGCGCCTGTTCGTCGAAGTGGGGGACTACGTGCTCAAAGGGCAGTCCATCGCGCTTTTGGACGAGGGACGTGGAGCTCGGAGGCCGGGATTGCACTACGCCGTCCAAGAGGATGGGCAGTTCCGCGACCCCTTGCTCTACAGATTGTGGATGTGAGCGAGGGAAGAACAAAAAAAGGCTCGCTGCTTCTTTGGCAGCGAGCCTTTTTTTGTTTGCGACAGAAGGGCTACATGCCCATCCCGCCGCCGTACATGTCGCCGCCAGGAGGGCCGGCTGGAGCCGGAGGAGTCTTCTCGGGCAGCTCGGCAATCAGCGCTTCGGTCGTCAGCAAGAGCGAAGCGATGCTAGTGCCGTTTTCGAGCGCAGTGCGCGAGACCTTGGCTGGATCGACGACGCCTGCTGCGCGCAGATCCTCGTATTCCTCGGTGCGGGCATTGAAGCCAAAGGCCGCCTCGCCATCGGCGACCTGGCGGACGACGATGGCCCCTTCGGCACCGGCATTGTCAGCGATCATTCGCAGCGGCTCTTCGAGGGCGCGGCGAATGATGTTGACGCCTACGGCCTCGTCGCCTTCGGCTTCGATCTGGTCGAGCGCTGCTTGGGCCCGGAGGAAGACGACGCCCCCACCGGCGACGACGCCTTCTTCAACGGCGGCGCGGGTGGCGTGCAGTGCGTCTTCGACGCGGGCTTTCTTTTCCTTCATTTCGGTCTCGGTCGGAGCGCCGACATTGATCACGGCGACGCCGCCGGCGAGCTTGGCCAGCCGCTCTTGCAACTTCTCGCGGTCGTAGTCCGAGGTCGTTTCCTCAATCTGGCGGCGGATTTGGGCGACGCGGCCCTGGATGTCTGCGGCCTGACCCGCGCCTTCGACGATCGTGGTGTTGTCCTTGTCGAGGACGACGCGCTTGGCTTGGCCGAGGTCGTCGAGAGTGACGCCTTCGAGCTTGAGCCCTGCTTCTTCGGAGATGACCCGGCCACCGGTGAGGGTGGCGATGTCTTCGAGCATGGCCGTGCGGCGGTCGCCGAAGCCCGGGGCCTTGACCGCGGCTACTTTGATGGTGCCGCGAATTTTGTTGACGACTAGCGTCGCTAGGGCTTCGCCTTCGACATCCTCGGCGATAATCAGCAAGGGCTTGCTGAGTTGGGCGGTCTTTTCGAGGACCGGGACCAAATCGCGCATTGAGGAAACCTTCTTGTCGTGGATCAGGATATAGCCGTCTTCGAGTTCGGCGGTCATCCCCTCTTGGTCGGTGACAAAGTAGGGAGACAAATACCCGCGGTCGAACTGCATGCCCTCGACCACATCGAGGTTGGTGTCGGTGCCCTTGGCTTCTTCGACGGTGATGACGCCGTCCTTGCCGACCTTTTCCATGGCATCGGCGATCAGCTCGCCGATGGCCGAGTCGTTGTTGGCCGAGATGGTGCCGACCTGGGCGATCTCCTCGCGCGACTTGACTTCCTCGCTGGACTTGCGAATCTCGTCCACGACGACGGCAACGGCTTTGTCGATGCCGCGCTTGAGGTCCATGGGATTGGCACCGGCGGTTACGTTTTTGAGGCCCTCGCGGAAGATGATCTGGGCAAAGACCGTGGCGGTGGTGGTGCCGTCGCCGGCGACATCACTGGTCTTGGAAGCGACTTCCTTGACCATCTGTGCGCCCATGTTTTCATAGGCGTCTTTGAGTTCGATTTCCTTGGCGACGGTGACGCCATCTTTGGTGACGGTCGGCGACCCGAACTTCTTGTCTAACACTACGTTGCGGCCCTTGGGCCCCAGCGTTACCTTGACGGCGTCGGCCAACTGATCGACACCCCGTTGGAGCGCGTCGCGCGCCGCCATATCAAATTCTAGCTGCTTGGCAGCCATAATATATGCCTCCTAGTGTTGGTGGTGGGTGGATGGATGGAAAATTTCGTTTTGCACGAAAAACTGGCACTCAAAAAAAGAGAGTGCTAAAAAACAAAGCTGAGCTATTAAATATAGAAATTGCGTCGTTTTTGTGCAAGAATAACCCTCACTCTGATCTGCGCATGAATGAAAGGCGCGGTTGCCGAATGTACGCAGGGACAAACTGCTGACCGTCGCGTTGATTGTGCTATTTTTGGAATACTAATCGAGCAAGCTCTGAAGCTCGGGCGGCAATCCTTGGCGCAAGGAGTCGGGAAAGTTGTCGCGGTACTTGGTTCGGCGCACCAGTTCTATTAGGCGGGCCGCTGAGGGGTGATAGAACGAGGTAAAATATACGTAGCGGGGCTGAGCTGTCCGGTTGGGAGAACTGGCGTGATAACACAGGGGATTGAAGACGATGAGATCTCCGTCGTTGGCACAAATTTCAATGCCGTCGTCGTCATTGGCGTCGGGGACTAAGGCGGTGTGATTCTGGATGGGTCCCCGTCCCCCCGCTCGCTCTGCCTTATCGAGGGCTGCGAGAGACAACTTGTGCGAGCCGGGCACGATCATAAACGCGGCTCCTCTGGTGGAAACCGTACTGCAGCAATGTAGCATCTGGTAATAGACCTGCCGCGGCCTAGCTTCAAACTCTGCGCGGCAAAAGGCCGCGTCGATGTGCCATTGCGGAGCTTGGTATGGCGGCGGCGAGGGATCGCTGCGGATGAAAACTTGCTCGCGCAGGCGAAGATCGCGCGAGCCGATCAAAGTGGCAGCGAGTTCGAGGGTCGCGGGATTGTTCACTAAGCGGGCCATGATGGCCCCTGGAATGGGATGCCGCAGGTCGCGTCTGGCGGTGGTGCGATCGGCGGACACAACGGGGCCGACGAGGCTGTCGATATGAGCGCGAATTGCGGCTGTAGTGTCGCGGTCGAGATACCCGGGGAATACGGTGTATCCTTGGCTCTCCAATTCCTGCAACCGGATGTTGAGATCGGCTAGCTCGGGATAGGCGTTGTTTTCCATGATCAGCTTCTCCATATCCCTTTTGAATATATCGAATACCTCCTGTACATTTTCACTCAAAGGCCCCAGACGTTCAGCTTGTAGATCCATGGCGTAAGCATGGACAAAGAAGTGTCGAAACGCCAAGTATGGTTTCAATGCGTCGGCAGTAGGAGACGCGATTAAGTCGGTAGAAACAGCGAGATTCACTAGGTCGCGGTGCCAAGAAGGACCGTTTGGAACAGTCAATCCTCGATCCTGCACGACATGTTTCAGGATGTTTTCAATACCGTTGTAGAAATTGTGCAGGAGGGTAGATACACCTGCCAGTTCGAGGGTGGACAGATCGGTATACAACCGATTCTGAGGAAATTCCGTCAAGACCCGTTCGATCTGTTCAAACTCAGCTTCAACGTGTTTTCTGAGCAGCCTCATACAGAGGAAGTCCTTCTTTGCGGATTTGGCGGGTCAGCTTTGAGTTTTGCGAAAGATCAATGAGGTCAACGGGCTTAGAGACACTGAAGAGTAGATCGCCGTAGAAGCGAAAAAAGTCCTGTGGAGGCAGGCCTTCTACGGCCAAGTCAATGTCGCGGCCTTCGCGGGTGGGGTCAATGCTAGAGCCAAAGAGGAGTAGGCGCGTGATTGAATAGTGCTCGGCGAGGCGGGTGATGGCTTCTCGGTCTTGATCCAAAATCATTTGAGGGAGGCGTCTTTTTTAGGCATTCCGTGATGGGGCACAAAGAGCGCGTAGGGCATGAGCGGTTCCTTTGCAAAAAAGGTACATTGTGAAAGGCGATTGGGGCAAGTGGGTTTACTAGGTATTACAGACGATGAATGAAACGCGCGTTTGCCGAGTCGGGCGGATCGAATTCGCCCAGGCTTGGGCTTGGCAAGAGTCGCTGCGCCAATTGCGGCGAGCCGAGCAAATTCCGGACACGCTGATGTTGGTCGAACACCCGCCAACCTATACCGGCGGACGGGCGATGCTGCCCGAGCATCTCCTAACCCAAGGGCTAGATGTGGTCGAGATTGACCGCGGAGGCAGCGTGACGTTTCACGGGCCGGGCCAGATTGTGGCCTATCCGATTGTCGATCTGCGTCAGCGCGGTCGAGATGTGCATCAGTACTTGCGCGATTTGGAGGCCGTGCTGATTCGTACGTTGGCTGCCTATGGCTTGGAGGGAGAGGCTCGGGGCGGCTTGACGGGCGCTTGGGTCGGCTCGTCCAAGGTGGCGTCGATCGGCGTCAACGTGCGGCACTGGATCACGACGCACGGTCTGGCCCTGAATGTGGCTACCGACTTGAGCCACTTTGCGGCGATCAAGCCCTGCGGCTTGGGGAGCGAGGAGATAACTACGATGGCCGCGCTCTTGGGGCGCGCGTTGGACCGGCGCGAAGTCGAGTCTGAACTGCTGCGCGCCTATGCCGATGTATTCGCCTGCGAGTTGGTCGAGATCGAGCGCAGTGCCTTGGCGGCTTGCATTGGCCGTCTCGAGCGAAAGTCTTAAATTCAAAAGCTGCGATAGACAGGCCCCGGGCGTAGCCACAGCGGTCGAACCGGGCCGATTATTCCTTAAAACAAACAAAAGACACAAGGAGTTTTGCACTATGGCCGATTGGCAGCCCCAGGTCCCCGCAAACGGCGAGAAAATAACCGTAGTGGATGGCGCGCTCAGCGTTCCAGACCAGCCCATCATCCCCTTTATCGAAGGCGACGGCACGGGCCCAGATATCTGGGCGGCGGCTGTGCGCGTCTTCGACGCAGCCGTCGAGAAGGCGTATGGCGGTCGGCGGAAGATCGCTTGGATGGAGGTTTTGGCCGGTGGGAAGGCCTTTGAGCAGACCGCTAGCTGGCTGCCCGACGCCACAGTGGAGGCATTCGGTACCTATCTGGTCGGCATCAAGGGGCCGCTGACGACGCCGGTCGGCGGTGGGATTCGCAGCCTCAACGTGGCTTTGCGCCAGATCCTCGATCTCTACGTGTGTTTGCGCCCCGTGCGCTACTTCAGCGGCGTGCCCTCGCCGGTGCGGCAACCCGAGTTGGTGGATATGGTCATCTTCCGCGAGAACACCGAGGATATATACGCCGGGATCGAGTTTGAGCAGGGCACGGACGACAACGCGCGCTTTAAGGATCTGCTCGCAGAGCACTTTGCCGACCGCTACGGCAAAATTCGCTTTCCAGATACCGCTGGCTTGGGCGTCAAGCCGATCTCACAAGAGGGCACCGAGCGGCTGGTCCGCGCTGCTATTGACTACGCCGCCGCCCAAGGCCGCGATAGCGTGACCTTGGTCCACAAAGGCAATATCATGAAGTTCACCGAAGGGGCCTTCCGCGACTGGGGCTACGAGGTGGCGCAAAAGGCTTATGGCGGCGAAGAGATCGACGGCGGCCCTTGGACTAGTATCGTCGTCAACGGTACCGAGATCACCGTCAAGGACGCGATCGCCGACGCCTTTTTGCAGCAGATCCTCACGCGCCCGGCCGAGTACTCGGTCATCGCCACGATGAACCTCAACGGCGATTACATCAGCGACGCGCTGGCCGCTTGCGTCGGTGGCATTGGGATCGCTCCAGGCGGCAACATCAACTACACCACGGGCCACGCCATCTTTGAGGCCACCCACGGCACCGCTCCCAAATACGCCGGCCAAGACAAGGTCAATCCCGGTTCGGTGATCCTGTCTGGCGACATGATGCTCCGCCACTTGGGCTGGAACGAGGCGGCCGACCTGATCGTCAAGGGGCTGGAGCAGACGATTGCGAACCGGGTCGTCACTTACGACTTTGCGCGGCTGATGGACGAACCGACCGAGGTCAAGTGCTCGGAGTTCGGCGCGGCAATTATCGAGAACATGTAGTGACCGACGAGTTGACTCACCTCGACGAGCAGGGCCGTCTCAAGATGGTCGATATCGGCGGCAAGGAGCCGACGGCACGGCTGGCGCGGGTGTGCGGCGAGATCCGCATGGACCGTGCGACGGCGCGGCTGATCGCTGAGAATAAAGTCGCCAAGGGCAGCGTCTTGGAAGCGGCAAGACTGGCCGGGATCATGGCCGCCAAGCGCACGGGCGAGTTAATCCCCTTGTGCCACCCGCTCAACCTCACGGCGGTCAGCGTGGATTTGCACGTCGGCGAGGATCGGGTCGCAGTCGAAGCCGAGGCCAAAATTGACGACCGCACGGGCGTGGAAATGGAGGCTTTGGTGGCGGCGAGCACGGCACTTTTGACCATTTACGACATGTGCAAGGGCGTTGATCGCGGAATGGTGATTTCCGAGTTGCGGCTGATGGAGAAGCGGGGAGGGCGGAGTGGGACGTGGGTGCGGGAAAAGGAGTAGGTTGAGCGAAAGTCGCGGCGTTTGACAGCGCCGTCTCAATAAGCCACATGGACTGGAAAGAGCGCCTCTTCGGCTCCCCGGTCCGCTGCGATCTTAATCCGGCCCAGATAGATCCCCGGCGGCACCAACTGCCCGTGTTCGTCGCGGCCGTCCCAAGCGAAATTCCACTGACCAGCCTGCCCCAAGTCGCTTCCGGCGCGTCCGCGCAACGCCCCCGCCAAATCGTAGAAGGCGATGTCCAGCCGCCGCTCTGCCAATATCCGCAAAAGCACGAAGTGGCCCTGGAGTAGGTCGTTGACCCCGTCGCCGTTCGGGGTAAAAACGCGGTTTACCTGCACATCATTTATTAACCGGCGGCCGACCGATTGCAACGAGACGCGCGCCGTGCCGCTGGCGACTAGCTCAGTGGCGTCCTGCGCTTCTGCATCGACGCGCTGGAAAAATCCCGCGGAATCGGTCGAAGAGCGGGCGAATGCAGGGAAGAGGATTCCCTCGCGGAAGGCTTGCGAGGCGAATTGCACCTCGACTAGGGCGTGGACGTCCGGGGGCAGATCGGCGTTGAGCGAGGAGGGGAAGCGCAAATAGAGCGAGTCGGGGTTGGTCGGCAGAATCGCTATGGCTTGGCCGTCGGCGTCTTGTAAGCGACCATCGGGTCCGCGCGCGAAGGCTTGATCAAAATGAGTCTTGAGGACGCGGGTCGAGAAAATCGCCGGATCGAGATCTGACGCCTGCCGCTCAACCTCGACCCGGCCTATGCGCACGCCCAGCGGCTCGGCCGCTTGGGGGGCGATGATCAATATCTCATCGACGCCATCGCGAACGGTCGGATCGTCGGGGTCGGGCGCGGCGAGGCGCGCGAAATATGAAAAATGCTGCGGGGCCAGCGGGTTGATGCCGCGCGGCGGGCTATAGTCCTCAGATGCGGTACCAAGGTCGCCAATAGGCCGCGTCATGCCCTGCGAGCTCAAAAGCGCCAGTTCCCCGGCCAGTTCCAGCGCCAGTGGCGGTGCCAGATCGATGTGGAAAGAGCGAATTCTCGCCGTCTTAAAGGGATCTTCAGAAGAGATCTTGAAGCGAATCTGGACGAACTTGCGCGGGCTGGGCGAGGTGATGGCAGCCTCGCTGCGGCCGGTGGTGGGCTGGTAGTTCTCGCTCCACTCGCTCCAGCCGACGAAGGCCAGTTCGCCGTCCTTGTCAAAGCTGGAGCGCGGTGCGCGGCGCAGCTTGCGACCATCCTCGTCCACCAGACCGTCGCCATCGTTGTCGATCAGATCGATCCGATCCTCGTCCGTGAGTCCGTCGCCATCGTCGTCGGTGCGCGAGGCGTGTTGCTGGCTGGCGGGTAAGGTTTGCCAGATGTCCCAGGCCGTCCACTCCAAGGCAATCTCGTCGTGGACTTCTTTCGTCACCTCCGTGCGCTCTTCGTTGCCAGCAACGGTCACGACCTGATAGTATGTGAAGTTGGTGTCGGTCTGATCCGAGGTGCGGGTCTGAATATCGAGGCGGACTTCGGGGTGCTGATCCAACGGCTCGATGCGCTCGCTGGTCTGGTCGGTGAGGGGGTCTTCCTCTCGTATGACGGCGTCGGCGCTCCAGGCGATCCGCGGCAAGGTCTTGCGGATGAAGTTGCCGCGGGCGTCGGTGAGGCGGATTGGCGGCGAGTGCAGCGAGATATCGACTGGGTAGCCAACGCCGTGGAGCTGCATTTCAGCGAGGCGGGCACCGCTGCCGGGGCTGAGCAGGTTGCGGATTTGCACGAAGCGGATCTTGCGCGGTGCGAACTCCTCGCCGAACATCAGCACTCTCGGCTGTCGGTTGTCGAAGCGCTCCGCGCTGATGATGTCGTGCCACTGCAGTGACTCTTCGAGCTGGACGAAATCCTCGGCGGTATATAGTTGCACGGGTTTAAGTTGGGTCCCGTCGGAGACTAGAAAGCCGTGGCCGGCGAAGGCGGAACCGCTGCGCTGGCGGCGCATCACCGCGTAGAGGCCATCGACCCAGAAGGTTGCGCCTAAGTCCAGCCACATGGTGCCGCGGACGATGGTTGGATCGTAGCCCCAGGCCGTCCACTCGGTCTGGTAGAGTCCGTCGGTGGCTTGGTTGGGCGTACCCCGGCCCCCTATCTCGTAGGAGTCGCCGGCGCGCGCTCGCGGGTTGAGGGCTAGGTTGTCCCCCTTGGTCCAGACCTGTACTTCGGCGACACGCGGCACTTCGCGCTTGAAGTAGCGGATAGGTCCCCGTTGCGCTTCGGACACATCGTTGAAATAGGTGTCCTCGTCAATCTCGATGAGAAAGCCCCCCGCCGTCAGACGCTGATGGACCACCGCGCCACGCCGCTCGGCCGGCAATGCCTGATAGGCGTCGCGGCCGGCATCCCCCTCGCCGACGAAGCGGTGGCGTTCGAGATCGGACTCAGTAATCTTCAGGCGTATGTACTGAAGGAAAGATCCCTGCAGATCCGGCTGACCGTCGAGGTTGAAGTCGGCGAGCAAAAGAGGCACTATGGGGTAGGATTGTCGCACTAGGCCATCGGCTCCGGGAGGGGCCAAGTCCGTCGCTTTGGTCTCAGCCACCAGTGAGAAACTGAGACTATTGCCGTCGGGAAAGGGGAATGGCTCTCCGAGGGAGACGAAGAGCGAGAAAGCCTTGGGCGCGTCTCCGGCGGGGAAGGAGACGGTGATGCTGTCGGCGAAGGCTAGACGGCCGAGGTCGACTAGCAATTCCCAGTTGCGCAGCCCTGCGGCGGAAAAGTCCGCGGCAGCGGGCTCCCAGAAGGTGGCTAGGTCGCCGTCAATGAGCCGCGCCGCGATTCGGTCATTGCTCAGTGCTGTGGCTCCCCCTTGTACGGTCTCTCCGTTGGTGCGCACGGCATCGACGTAGCTAAATTGCCCAGCGGCGAGCGCGGCGTTGGCCACTGTCGCGACGAGCCGGGGTTGCACTGCGTCGTCCGAGAACAAAAACAAGCCGGTAGAATCGGCCCGCTCGTTGAGGGTGCGCACTACGTCATTTTGAAAGATCCACTCGCGCCAATGCTCGCCGCGATCGACGCGGATGGCGTTTGGCGTCAGGCGGTAGCCTTGGCCGTAAGCGGCCGTGGCGAGGATCAGGATGGCGAAGATCAGGCGCGTCATTAGTACACCAGCGAGAGGACGCCAAGTGTCTCGGTGGACGTCTGGTCGGCTGCGACTTGCAGGCGGTAGAGGTAGAGGCCCGGCGCTAGAAGGTGCCCGGCCGCGTCGCGGCCGTCCCACTTGAGTTTGGTCTGGCCCGCCGTGCGCGATACCGGACCTACGCGGTGCACTCTGCGTCCCGACAGGTCGAGGATTTCCACTGCTACTTCGATTTGGTCCAAGACTAAAAAGAGGTCGAAGGCGAATTCAATCGCATCGTTTATGCCGTCGCCGTTGGGCGTAAAGGGGTTGGGGGTTGCCTGAACTTGCAGGCGGCGCGGCTGGATATTATCGACGACGACCAGCGTTGCGTTGGTGGCCACTTCCTGCACGGCGTCGCCGTCGCGCACTTGCTGGGGAATCGTCGCCTCCCGCGTGGCGAGGCGGTCGTTCCACACCGATCCTGCAAAGCGGGCCGAGCCGCGAAAGAGCCGCGTCCGCAAGCTGAGTTCAATGCTTTGGCGGGCCTTGAAGTCGGAGGCCCCTAGCAGCGGAAACTTGACCAACAGCCGGGTCTCGCCTGTCTGGGGGTCCGAGACGGTGGTCTGAGCGAACTGGCCGATGACGAAGGGACTGTCCGGTTCTGGCCCCAGACGCAGCGGGTCCACTTGGAGCAGCGGGTCATCGGCGTTGGTCGCGGTGGGCACGGCGATTTCCTCCCAAGCCCGGCCATCGAACTTAAAAGTATCGATCCGAGTTGAAGCATCCGGCACCGTCAACTCGATGCGATTGAACTCCCCTTCTTCCCCATCGGCAAAAAAGGGTCGCAGGAAGTAGCGCAAGGACGCTTCTGCGCCCAGCGCGACGCGCGGCGGAAAGACCTCGGCGACCACGCCCCCCGAAATTAGCGGCTCGCCGTAGTCGAATTCGAGATAGTCGAGCGCAACGGCGCTCTCGATGGTGCTGTCGAAGAGGATGCGGAACTGCAAATAGCGGGTGCCAGTGGGTAGCGGCAGGGGTACGCCCGCCTCGGACCAGCGCTCTGCGGGAAGGCGCTCGTCGATCAGCCCGTCCTTGAAGCTGAAGGGGGCCGACCAAAAACTCCAGCCCCTTGGACCGTCGCTGCCCAGATCTGGACCGAGTTCATTGTAGCGAAGTTCGGCTTCGGGGATGCGGCCTTGGCGCAGCTTGAGCCAGGAAAAGGCGTCGAGTGGCCGACCGTCCTCGCCGCGAGTGTCGATCTCGTTGGCACCGCTGTCGCGCGCGTAGATGTGCGTGTTGGGCGCGTCGCCGGCGCGGAACTGGATGCGTATATCGCCGGCAGAACCCGTTTTGTGCCCCCGCCAGCGGACTTTGCCCCAGTTGACCGTTGAGCCGGGTCGGTCGGGGAACTCGGCCTCGACTACACCGGCGTCATCGAAGAGTTCGAGTAGCTGGCTGTAGCGCCGCGCGCGGGGCGTGGGGGTGCCGACGTCGATGACCTCGGAGGTAAAGGAGGCGTCGCTGGCGAAGCCCTCGCCGAAGAGGCCTACCTCTGCCGTTTCCTTGTAATCAAAATCGGAATCGAGTGAAGCGACATCTAGCCGGCCTATGAGCACCGGCGGGTCGAAGCGCAGGTCCTTGACTGGATCGGTATGTTCTCGCGTCACAGGGACGAGAATCTTCTTTACTTCGAGGGTCGCCAAAGTACGGTTGACGGTTGTAGGGTCGCCGTAGACAACGAAGTAGTTGGCGATGGTTGTGATGGGCAGGGTAGGCCGCGGTTGGAAGATGAGGCGATTGATGTGGTAAAAGCCCATCAGGTTGAGGGATGCTCCCCCTCCGTGGATACCGTAGATACCGGCGACGCGATAGTCGGTGCTGGTCGTGCCGAAGGCGGTGAAGAGATCGCCGTCAACCATCTTGCCGTAGTCGACTCGGTTGATGCCGCCACCCGACCCCGATTTGAAATAGTCTCCCGAGATCGGATCGGCTCGCTCGACGCGTGGGCCGAATTCGCTGGGAATTTCCAGAAAGGGGTTGAGTAACCTGCCGTCCGGCCCCACACCGCCGAACTCCCCTTGTAGATAGCGCTCGTTGAGGAGGATGGCTAGATTGCGGCGTTCGTTGAGTTCGATGGGCCGCAGCCAAGTCGCGACTCCGTCGATGTCGCGGAGCCGCGGACCGTCCTCGTCGATGAGTCCGTCGCCGTCGTCGTCGGTGCCATTGTATGGGTCTTCGTTGGTGCGGCCGTCCAAGTCGTCGTCCCCGTCGGTCATCAGCCCGTCCTCGTTGAGCAGTCCGTCGCCATCTGAGTCGAACTGTGGATCAGGCCCGTCCTCGTCGATGCGCCCGTCTAGGTCGTTGTCGAATGCTTCGACGGGGTCTTCGTCGATGAGTCCGTCGCCGTCGTCGTCGAGTTTGTTGGGAGGGTCCTCGTTGAGCTGCCCGTCGCCGTCCGAGTCGATCTGTGGATCAGGGGGATCTTCGTTGAAAAGACCGTCGCCATCCGAATCGACAAGCTCGACGGGGTCTTCGTCGATGAGTCCGTCGCCGTCGTCGTCGGTTAGGATCTCGACGGCCCAGCCGCGGCCCCAAGTCAGGCGGCCGGTAACCGGCACGAGGTTCCAGGGATGGTCTTGGTCGCCCACCCGCCAGTATCTGATCTCAGCCGGGGCTTGGAAGGGAAAAAGCAGGATCAGCAGGAAGAGGACGAGCTTTGGACGCGAACCGCAGTGTGCTAGCATAGCTAAGCCCTGCTGGGGGAGGTGCGATAGCAAGCACCGTCTACGACAAAAGCCGATGCAAGACAAAGGCTTATCGTACTAAATTATAAACGGACGGGACGCACTGTGGCAATTAGTGCGTCCCGTCCGTTATACATATGCCAATGTCAGAGATTTGCAGCGGAGCTAGCAACGATGAGTGCTAGCCCATCTCAAACAAGGGTCCCCGCCAGTTTGAGCAGCACGGCCTTTTGGCTGTGCAGGCGGTTTTCGGCCTGGGTGAAGATCAGCGAGCGCTCGTCGTGCAAAAGCTCGCCTTCGATCTCATAGCCGTGATGGGCGGGGAGGCAGTGCAGGATTTTCAGGTCTAGATCGGCGAGCAATTCGCGGTTGAGCTGATAGGGCTGAAAGGTCTGGACCCGGCGCTCTTTTTCGCGGGCGAACTTGGGATCAGTGAAAAACTCCATGTCGATCCAAGTGTCGGTGTACACGGCGTCGGATTTTGCCAGTGCCGGATGCAGTTCCTCAGTATGCTCGTAGAGTCCCAAGCGCTTGGCTTCGGCGTAGAGTTCGTCATCGCGTGCGGCGGCGTTGACTTCGGGGCAGACGCAAGTAACGTGCATGCCCACTTTGATACCGGCGGCAATGAGCGAGTTGGCGACGTTGTTGAGCACCCCGACGTATGTCAGCCGCACTCTTTCGAGCCGCCCCAAAGCCTCCTGTAGGGTCATCAAGTCGGTCAACGCCTGTAAAGGATGGTAGCGGTTGCAGCAGCCGTTTATCAGCGGCACCTGCGAGGCGGCAGCAGCGCGGCGCACATCGACGTGTTCGAGTAGGCGGGCGACGATGAAGTCGGAATAGCCGGAGAGTACGCGGAATTCGTCGCCTAAGTCGGCGAGACCGAAGTTGGTGTCCTGCCAGTTCAAGTAGAGGGCGTGCCCACCTAGCTGGGTGGTGCCGATCTCACCGGCGCAGCGGGTGCGGGTCGAAGTCTTCTGGAAGAGCAGGACGACTGTGCATCCAGAGAGAGCGTCGGCGTAGTGCTGCGGGGTAGCCTTAACGGCGAGGCCGAGTTCGACAGCTTGCTGCACATCGGCTGGAGACCAGTCCTTTAGGGTAATTAAATGCAATGGGACGCCTTCCTTACCTTGCTACTTCTTTTGTGGAAAAATAAAGTAATATAGTAAATAAAAATTTGTAATCAAGAATAATTATTACTAATTCAAATAGCGACCGATTTCGTCCAATACGTTCTCAACAATATCTTGGGGCACACCCGTTAGCTCCAGCCCAGCGGCGCGGGCGTGCCCACCGCCGCCAAAGGTTTCGGCGACTTGACTGACGTCGACCTTGGCGCGGGAGCGCAGGCTGATGCGGTAGCATCCGGGCGCGCGTTCCTTGAGCAGCACGGCCACTTCGACGCCTCCGATCATCAGGCCGTAGTTGACGACCTCGTCCGGCTCGCCCGCGCTCATGGCCTCGCGGTCGAGATGAAGCACCGCCACTTGGCCCCCGAGGTGCAATACCAAGCTCTCAATGGCTTGGCCGCGCTGTTTGACCGAGCCGAAGCTCTTGTTGCCGAAGACATCTTGGGCGATGGCGTCGAGACGCGCCCCGCGCCGCACTAGATCGGCCGCTACTTCAAAGGTGGTGGCCGTTGTTAGCGAGAAGCGAAAGCCGCCGGTATCGAAGAGAATCCCCGCATAGAGTTGGTCGGCGGCGACGGCATCGATCTCATAGCCGAGGCCGATGGCGAGATGGTAGAGGAGTTCGCAGGTAGAACTGGTCTCCTCCACGATATTCACTGCGCCGAAGCACTTATTGTCTTGGTGGTGATCGATGTTGAGGAGACGAATATCGGGGCTGAGACTTGGGCGCACCGGGCCGATGCGGTCGAGGGAGGAGCAGTCGGAGACAATGGCGTAGCGATAGCGGCTCAAGTCGAGGTCGGCGAAGTGGCGCACGCCGTCCCAGCCGGCGAGAAAGGAGCATTGGCCGGCCGGTGGCTCGGGCAGGCCGATGTCAGCGCGCTTGCCGAGGCCCTTCAGCAGGTGGGCCCAAGCCATGCAGGCACCTAGGCCATCGGCGTCGCTGTTGACGTGGGTCGTCAGCAGGAAGTCGTCTGCCGCCTCAATGAATGCGCGCGTTGCTTTTAACTGCAGGTCCAAAGTCATTTCTCCGCTGGCGGAGCGCGAAGGACGAAGTGAACGCGGTCCGATTCTTCGGTCCCCTCGTCAAATGTGAAACCATCGCAGAGCGCGAGCAACTCCCAAGCACTCGCCTCGACGCGGTCCGCGATGGCGGCGACTGAATAGATGCGCTGGACATGGGTTTCCTCGAACGCGACATCGCTCCCGTCGCAGCGGATGCGGAAGTGGTTGCGCTGTAGCCGTTTGGCTGGATCGTAGATGCTGTGCCGCTCGTAGGAAAAACCCGGTCCCCGCTCGCTGTCGCGCATGTTGCGGAAATAGCGCAGCGAATTGCGCTCAGTGCAGATATCAAAGACGAAAAGCCCATCCGGCTGCACAATGTCATGCGCGCCGCATAGTGCCGCGTCGATGTCGGCTGGTGTGAGCAGATAGTTGATGCTGTCGTACAGGCAAGTGGCCGCGTCAAAAGGCCCTAGGCCCGCTAGCTGGCGCAGATCCTGCTGGACGAATTCGACGCCGGTGCCAGCGGCCTTTTCGCGCGCGACCTGCAGCATGGCCTCGGAGCGGTCCACGCCCGTTACCTCATAGCCGAGGCGGTGGAGCGCAAAAGACACATTGCCGGTGCCGCAGGCCAGGTCCACGACGCGGTTGGTGTCGGGGGCAAAGCGGGCGCAGAGCGCGTGGATGTAAGCGGCCCATTCGCCGTAATTGACGTGGGCCATTACATAGTCGTAGATGGGGGCCAGCCCTTGATAGGGCGATTGCGCTGCACTACCCACAGCTTGTGTCCTAAAAGCTCAGGTCTTCGTACGGATCGCGGTATTCTTCGCGGAGGATCCGATAAAAGCGGCGGCGGTCCCGCCGCGCGGGCTGGCGCTCTGGAATGCCGAGCACCTCGATATCGAGCAGGCGGGTAGGGGTCGCAATGTGTATCTGCTCGCCCACAGTCACGGAGTGTGAAGCCTTGGCCTGCCGCCCGCCGATCTGGACTCGCCCGGCGTCGCAGGCCCGCTTGGCTTCACTGCGCTGCTTGATCAGCCCCGTGTTCTTCAGAAAGATATCCAGTCGCATTCCGTACTGGTCGGCGCAAGTTTTCCTCGTCGAGCCGAACCTCGATGTGGATTTGCTGCCGGTATTCGTCGATTAATTGGCGCATGGCCTCTGCGGTGCGGCTTTCGCGGATCAGGCCCTCAAGCACGGCTTGGTCGTCGTCAATTTTGATGATGAGACCGCCATCGTCAAAAAAGAAGGGTTCGCTGACGTCGCCCAGCTTGAGGTTGCGGAGGTAAGGCTGGAGGAATCTGGGGATCTGGTCTTTGGGGAAGGTACCCCAGAAACCGCCCTGCATGGCCGTCTGCGGATTGGCCGAATACTGGCGGGCGAGTTGGGAAAATTCCTCGCCGTTCTGGGCGCGGTGGCGCAAGCCCTCTAGTTTTTCTCGCGCCCGCGCCTCGTCGCTTTCCGAGGTTTTGGCCAAGACGAGGATATGGCTGGCGCAGGTGGTGGTTTCGCGCTTTTCGCGCACCTGTATCAAGTGGTAACCGTACGGGCTCAAAACCGGCTCGCTAATCTGGCCTGGTTTGAGCGCGAAGGCCGCTTCCTCAAACTCGGGTACCAAGGTTCCAGGCGAGAAACAGCCCAAATCGCCGCCGAGAGAGGCACTGCCGGGATCTTCGGAGTGAGCGCGGGCTATTGCGGAGAAGTCGCCGCCAGCGGCCAGCAGGGCCTGAATCTCTTCGATCCGCGCCAGTTTCTCTTTTAGCACCTCATCGCTGGGCTGGACCTTGATCAGAATGTGGCTGAGCGAGATTTGAGAGGGCAAGGTGTCTTGGTGGGCGATGCGGAACTCCTCTACGTCGCGGTGGCTGACGTGTACCCGATACGAGACAAAGGCGCGCATCTGGCGCGAAAGCAGGCGGTGGCGGATTTCCTTGCGGTAGCGAGCCTTGAGCTGGCGCTCGCTCAAACCCACGCGCTCTAGCATCTGCGCGAATTCCCCGTCGTCCATGTTGCTCTTGACCATCTGGAACTGCTGACCGAGCATTTCCTCGACTTCGGTGGGGTCGATCTGAATGCTGTCTTGCTTGGCCTTGAGAACCAGTACTTGCTCGTCGATCATGGCATCGAGGATCTCGCGGCGGAGCGCCTTGATTTGCTCGGATTCGACAAAGACCGAGAGCCCGCGCTGCTCGGCCTCAAAGCGCAGTCGATAATTGAGTTCGGACCAAAGAATTGTGTGGTTGTCAACTGTGGCGACGATGCGGTCGATAAGTTCGGGCAAGGCCCCTGCTCTCGGCGCGATACACAAGGCGAGACAGAGAGCTAACAGCAGGCGATTTGGCGAATGCAGTGACATACTCAGGGGGTGGGGGTTGCGATAGCCCAGTCTGTGGATTTTTTGAGTTTGGCGACGAGTTGGTCGAGCTGAGATTGATGATGCTCGCGCACTAGCGCCTCGACGATCTGAGAGCGCACTTGAGTGAGGTCGCGGACCGTGCCGATCTCGCAGCGCTCTAGGACCTGGATGAGGTGATAACCGTACTCGGTCTGCACTGGCTCGGAAATGCGCTTGAGCGGCAGATCTTGGCACGCGTCCCACAGCACGGGATTTTCTACTGCGGAGAAATAGCCCAATTCGCCTCCCTTGTTGCGGGTGGCGTCGTCGTGCGAGTACTTGCGGACCGTCTCGGCAAAACTCTCGCCGCGCTGCAGCAGGGTTTGACGCCGGGCGTTGGCCTCGCGCTGGCTGGTCAGGAGGATGTGCCGCGCCCTAATCTCGGGGCGAAGCCTCTGAAAATCGGCCTGATGCTCGTCGTAGTAGCGGCGGATCGCGGCCTCGTTGAAGGCGAGTTTACGGTCTTGGAACTCGGCGTCGAGCAGGGCCGCTACTAGCAGATCTCGCCGCATCTGCTCTAGAAGCGTTTTGAGCCGCGCCTGCTGGTGAAGCCCGCGGGCGAGTGCTTCCTGATAGAGCAATTCTTGGCGCACCCAGTCCTCGATGAACTGCTCTCGCTCACCTTCGGCTAGATCGGCGTCGGGGCCGGGCGCGAATTGGCTTGCGAATTCGCTTTCCGTGAGTTCGGCATCTCCGACGCGGGCGACGATGTCGCGAGTACCCGACGGTTCACATCCCGGCAGCGCGCTGAGCGCGAGTGCGATGGCAAGCTGTGTTTTCAGAGGATTTCCTCCAGGATGTTGCGCGCCTTTTCCAAGCGCTCTATCTCGTCGCGGCCCGGCACCCGCACCTCAATCTCGAGTTGCTCACCCAAGTCGAAATCTAGCTGGACCGAACACTGCTCCACCATCTTCTGGATGTCGGCTGGTGAAACCGGCCTGTCTGGCAGAAAGGTGAGGCGAAAGCGACTCTGCTCCAACCGGACGCTTGCGAGGCCGAGCTGGCGGGCCATGATCTTGATTTCCATGATGTGCATTAGCGAACGCGCTGGCTGGGGCAGGCGCCCAAAGCGATCCTGCATCTCCTCGCGGATATCCAAAAGATCGACAATGCGGCTGGCGTCGGCTAAGCGCTGGTAGAACTCCATCTTTTGGTCTGGATCGCGTAGGTACTCATCTGGAATATAAGCTGAAACCGCAATTTTTATATCGGGTTCGGGGTTATCGGGTGCGTAATCGCCCTTGATTTCGCGCATGGCCTCATCCAGCAAGCGGCAGTAGAGATCGAAACCGACGGCGGCGATAAATCCGTGCTGCTGCGCCCCCACTAGGTTGCCGGCACCGCGGATTTCTAGATCGCGCATGGCGATGTTGAATCCAGACCCTAAATCGGCGAATTCCTCAATGGCGCGCAGGCGCATGCGGCTCTTCTTGGTCAACTTTTTGCCCTTGGGCACCAGCAGATAGGCGTAGGCGCGCTCGTTGGAGCGGCCGACTCGGCCCCTGATCTGGTAGAGCTGGCTCAGGCCCAGCGCATCGGCGCGGTTGACGATGATGGTGTTGACCGAAGGAATGTCGATACCCGATTCAATGATCATAGTGCAGACTAAACAGTCGTACTTTCGTTCCAAGAAATCGACCATGACCTTCTCTAGCTGCCTGGGAGGCATCTGCCCGTGGGCGACGCCGAAGCGCACCTGCGGCAGGAGGTCTTGCAAGTATTCCACGAGCCGCTGAATCGACTGCACTCGGTTGTGGACGACGTAAACCTGACCGCCGCGTTCGACCTCGCGGTGAATGGCCTCGGCGATGCGGGCCTCGTCAAAAGCTAGAATCTCGGTGTGGATGGGTAGGCGATCCTGCGGCGGAGTGTTGATCACCGACATGTCCCGGGCACCCATCATCGACATGTGCAGGGTGCGCGGGATCGGAGTCGCCGTCAGGGTCAGCACATCGACGAGCCGCTTTAGCTGCTTGAGCCGCTCCTTGTGGCGAACCCCAAAGCGCTGCTCCTCATCGACGATCAAAAGCCCTAAGTCGCGGAAGCGGATGTCCTTGGAGAGGATGCGGTGGGTACCGATGAGCACATCGATGTGGCCGTTTTTGAGATCTTGGAGGATCTGCTGCTGTTTCTTGGGGGAGCGGAAGCGGCTGAGCACCTCGACGCGCGCTGGGGTGTGCCCCATGCGTTCTGAGAAGGTTTGGTAGTGCTGCTCGGCGAGAATAGTGGTGGGCACTAACACGGCGGTCTGCTTGTGGTCGCAGACGGCCTTGAAGGCAGCGCGCACGGCGACCTCGGTCTTGCCATAGCCGACATCGCCGCAGACTAAGCGATCCATCGGGTGCGGCGCTTCCATGTCCTTTTTGACGTCTTCCATGGTGCGCAACTGATCGGGCGTCTCTTGGAAGGGAAAGGCCGCCTCTAGCTCGCGGTGCAGAGGGCCATCGGCTGAGAACACGAAGCCGGGCCTTGCCTTGCGCTCGGCGTAGAGATGCACTAGCTCGCTGGCCATTTTGAAGATCTCTTCGCGCGTGCGCTCCTTGAGTTTTTCCCAAGCAGCACTGCCCAGCTTGCTGAGCAGGGGCACCTCGCCTTCGGCGCTGGAATACTTGCGTAGGCGATCGAGCTGTTCGACGGGGACGAAGACGCGGTCTTGGTCCTGATAGGTCACGACGAGGCAATCGTGCTCGCGTCCACCGATCCGCAGGCGGCGGATGCCCGAATAGCGGCCAATGCCGTGGTCGATGTGGACGACGAAATCGCCGCGCTGCAAGGCACCGTAGTTGGCGATGGACTTGGCCGCGCGGAATCGGCGATAGCGGTAGCGGGGCTTCTGGCGGCTGAATATCTCGTGGTCGTTGAGCAGGGCTAGCTGGGCTTGCGGAAAGGTGAATCCCCGGTGCAGCGAACCAAGCCCGAAGTGGATCTCGGGGCAGTCGGCGAAAATTTCTTGTAAGCGGCTCGCTTGCCCCTTGGTCTCGCAGCGGATGTGGATGGCGTAGGACTCGCTTGCGAGCCGGTCGATTTCCCGCTGTAGGAGCGCGCGCTCGCCGGCAAAGACGCGCGGTTCTGCGGCCTCGAAGCGGATGGCGTTATCGAGCTGGCCTAGAGGCGCTGGTTCGAGCCGGGTGCGGTTGTCTAGCTGCGCGATGAGCCAATCCCCGTCGCGCAGGAGTACCGATGGGGGCAGACGCGATTCTTTTTGCCGCGACCGCTCGTACTCTTGCCGCGGCTTTGCTAGGGCCTTGTTGAGGGCTGCGGCGATTTCCTCGCGCTCCTCTAAAAAGAGCACCGGCTCTTTGAGGTACTCGAAAAGCCCGTCGTCGCGGCCGTAGAGCAGGGAAGTATAGCACTCAATGCCGTCGAGCGACTCGCCTAGCTCTAGCTGATCTTTCAGCGGAGCGAGGGCTTCTGCCGCACCAGCGGCCTCAATCCGCTGGAGGTAATCTTCGTAAAAGGGGGAATCGAGTAGCACTTCGCGCGCTGGCAGCACCCAAGCCTCTTCGCAAGTGCTCAGTGAGCGCTGGGTACTGACGTCGAAGAGGCGGATGGATTCGATTTCATCGCCGAAGAACTCGCAGCGGTAGGGATGCTCAACGCCGAAAGGGTATATGTCGAGGATGCCGCCGCGCAGGCTGAACTGCCCGATACCGTCAATGGCCGCCACGCGGTCAAAGCCGCAGGCGACCCAGTGCGAGCAGAGTGCGTCAAGGTCTCGTTCCTCCCCTACCTTGAGGATCTCCGTGCCCAATTCGAGGGCATGGGGTGGGATTAGCGGATCGAGCAGGGCTGAGGCCGGGGCGACGACGATGGCCGGTTCGCCGCGCATGAGCCGAGCGGCAGCGGCCACGCGCAAACTGGTAATTTCGAGGTCCGGGGACTGCTGGTCGTAGATTCCAACGTCCCAAGCGGGAAAGTAATGAACGATCTGCTCTCCGGCGATGACTTGAAGGTCGTCGCGCCACTGCTCGGCGCGGTCTTCGTCGGCCGCGACGACGAGCACAGGGCGTTCGAGGGCGTTGCGGATGTAGCTGGCGAGAAACGCGGCTAGGGTCGTAGGCAACCCGTGGAACAGGACGTGTTGCTGCCCATTGGCAAACCGGGCGATGACCTCTTTGAAACTGTCCGTCTGGGACGTCAGGCGAACAATGTGGTCGAGTGAATGGGCTGAATCCATTCCGTTCTCAACGTGCTATTAGAGAATTTTGTGCGGCGAAAATAGCCGGAACAGGGCGTGCCCGCAGTCGAGAAATCCGAAAAAAAGGGTCTGCGACGGCATGTCGTAAACCCTTTACTACCTGATAGCTTATCATGGTGGAGCTGAGGGGAATCGAACCCCTGACCTCCTGAATGCCATTCAGGCGCTCTCCCAACTGAGCTACAGCCCCACAAGAGCCAAAAAGATAAGCAATCTCCCTCTACATCGTCAAGGAGTCGAGTTCAGCCGCCGTTAATCACCACGCCCATGTTGAGGTCGGCGGCCGTGTAGTCGTCGCGGTCGGAGAAGCTGGGTCCCAGCGAGAAGAAGGCCACGCGCACTTGCACTTGCATTCCCGCGTCGAAGCCATCGTCAGTTCTCAGCGTGAGCGTCCCTAGGATATCGTCGCCCTTTTTGGTTTCGGTGATGCTCGCGCCGCCGGTGCGCCACAGCCCCTCTTCCGTCAGTTCAATGCTGAAGGGCGGGGTGAGAAAGGGGGCGGTCGCGGCGAAGGAAGAGCCTTCAAAGGCCAAGGCATTGGCTGGCTCTATCTCTAAGCGCAACTCAAACTGTTTGACGTTTACCATGCCTTGGGCCGCAAAGGTGAGGACGACCTCTTGACCGGGGCCGGTAGCCGTGAATTGGCCCTCCTCGATGTGAATGCTTTGCGCATAGCGGCCGTCGAGCTGGGCTGCGAGCGCTGGCGGATGCGCGCTGGGGCTTTTAGTCGAATCGGTGCCACAGGAAGCGAACGACGCGACGAGAAGGAGCAAGGTACAATGGCGAACTTTCATGGGACACCTCACAATCGGCAGTCTTCGTTTGACAGTTTTCTAAGAGGCTGCGTTCGCTTCAAATAGGTTTTTTTGCCCAATTAAGCAAGCATTTTATATAGAAAATGAGCTTGAGCCGACGGGCCGCGTATTAGATATTAAGTGCGATGCCGAGGGCGATATGTTCTACTATTTCCTATATGTGGCCTGCGGAATCTTCCTAGTCTGCTTGGCCTATGCAGCTTATGTGATCTGGGGGCGGCTGGTCGCTCTGCGCGGCTTGCGGCAGCTCGCCTTCCGGGTACAGATGCTGGCCCACGGCCGCACCTTGCGGCTCGGCAGTCTGCTCAACTCTCACCCGCTCTCGTTGTTTTTCTCCGACCGACTCTCCGTCGAGCTCGAGCGCGAGCTCGTTCACTTGGAGCGCCGCCGCCGCATTCCAACTCCCTACCGCTCGCGGCAATGTATGCCATTTGCATTCGACCGGCTCAAATTGCTGAGACGCCGAGTCGAGCGAATTGAGCAAGTATCTAGGGCATAGTTTTTTTCAGCCTAAGCCACGCTCTGCCGCGCCACATCTCCACACTGAGGCCGGACTGCACGGCCCCAAAGTCCGCGAGGTGGGCATCGACATAGGCGTCGATGGCGGCCAAGGCGACCGAGAGCGCGAAATAGAGCAGGCGACCGTTGCGGCGGGCGGTGCGGTCTTGGTGTTCTTCAGGCGTGGGCGCGGAACGGATGCGGCGATGCTCAATCGCAACCGCAGTGAGGGCTGTTGCGCTTGCCACGCCGAAGAACAGCCCCTTGACAGGGCGGCCATTGTAAAACTGTCCCCAGCCGGGTAGCACGGCCGAGCGCAGGAGCGCCCCATGCGCCGAAAGCAGGGTGTCAGCCCCGGACTGCGCGGTGCGAGTCGAATCGGCCTCTACCTCTGTTGCACAGGCCGGTTGCCCCGCAAGCAGGGGGAGGAGCAGACTAGCCCAGCCGCATGCCAACCGCAATCGGATAGCCCCGCACAAAGGCCGTTCCCTCCATGGCGGCTTTGCCCGCCGGTTGTACTTGGGTTAGTTGTAGGGCCCCCTCGCCGCAAGCCACGGTTAAACCTCGACGACCGTCGGCGCAGAGTACGGTGCCGGGTGCGCCGCAGCCCGCAGCGTGCAGAGTCCGGTGCACTTTGAGCGTTTTGCCCTGCCATTGGGTATAGGCTCCGGGCGTGGGATTCATGCTGCGGACGAGGTTGCGGACCCGCTCGGCTGGTTGGTGCCAATCAATCTGGCCGTCCTCTTTGGTCAGCTTGGGCGCGCGACTGATGCTCTCCGTACCTTGAGGCCGTCCGGTGAGGCGGCCGTCTTCTAGCCCATCGACGGTCTCCACGACCATCTTGGCGCCCTCCACGCACAAGCGGGCCTCCATCTCACCGGCCGTCTCGTCACAGCCGATGGCAAAGCGACGCTGGAGCAGGATGTGCCCAGCGTCGATGTGCGGGCTGAGCTGGAAGGTGGTGATGCCCGTCTCCTCCTCGCCGTTGGCCACCGCCCAAATAATGGGAGCCGCGCCGCGATAAGCTGGCAAGAGCGAAGGATGAAGGTTGATTGAGCCGAGGCGGGGAATGGCGAGTAGGTGCCGAGGCAGGATTGAAAAGGCGACGACGACAAAGAGGTCGGGCGCGCGCGCGGCCAGCGCCGCGGCTAGCGCGGGATCATTGACCGCAGCCGGTTGCAGTACTTCTAATCCGAGTTTGAGGGCTTGTTCTTTGACGGGCGGACTTGCAAGCTGGCGGCCCCGCCCCTGGGGTCGGTCGGGATTGGTGACGACGGCGATGATCTGGTGGCGGCTCTGGGCTAGGGCTTCTAAAGAGGGAACCGCGAAGCGAGGGGTTCCCATAAATACGAGCCTCACTACTTCCCCTTGTCGTCTTCTTTATTCTTTACCCGCGAAACGGCCGCCCGCGAGACTTCGATCTTGACGTTGTCGGCGATTTTGACTACGAGGATGTCGTCTTTGATGTTGAGAATGGTGCCGTGGATTCCGCCGCTGGTGACGATTTCATCGTTTTTTTCGAGTTCGTCGATCATCCGCTGTTGGTTTCTCTGCTTCTTCATCTGCGGCCTCAATATCAAGAGGTAGAGGACCAAGAACATCAGCACAAAGGGCAGGAGCGAGGCGATGGGGTTGGCCTGTTGGCCGCCTTCGGTGCCCCCTCCCATAGCGTAGGCAGTGGAAATGAGATCGAACACGGATCAATTCCTTTCGGTAGAGTAAAAGCTATAGGAAATCTAATAAAAATCCCCGTACTGAGTAATACCGGCATAGATGGTATGCTGCAAAGGCGGAGGGTGCCGCCTTTGTCAAACCCTTTGACATTGCAGCACGCTCGTCATTAAGATGATGATAACAAGATTGAGACAGGAGAATTGGCCATGAGCAGAAAGCGACGCAAGGAGCGGTACCAAGGGCTGAACAAGTATCAGCGGGCGGCTTTCCGCCAAGGCGAGCAGCGCGTGGGGCGCGAAGAAATTCAAGAGCTGTTGCAGATGTCGCGCAGTGCCGATCCAGAAGATCGCCTACAGGCGGCGTCCTTTTTGTGCCCCTGTCACGTGCGTCGGAGCATAGACGAGGTCTGGAAGGCGCTTTATCGAATGCTCGAAGACCAAGATGCGCGGGTGCGCCGCGCTGCTTGGCACACGCTCGAAGATGGTGGCAAACCCGACGACCTAGCCCTCGACGAGATCATAGAGCGGACCTTGGAGCGAGACACCGACAGGCAAGTGCTCAATTTTGCGCGGCAGTTTTCCCAAGGGCGCGAAAAGCGCAAACAGGTCGAGTTTGAGATAGGGGCGATTTCCGAGTACGCAGAGCGCGGCAAGTGCGATTTTTGCGGCGAGCAATCCGTGCCGGTCAAGAAGGATTTTGCCACCGAACTCGACGTAGGCGGTGCAAGGCGGTTTGCCCTAGTCTGCGCGCCCTGCGATCAAGCGGCCTGAGTCGATCCTTTATCGGGTTTGGTAGCAGGCGAGAAATTTCGCCTGATAGGCCGCGAAGTGCCCCCCGATGATCGCGTCCCGCATCTCGCGCATTAGCTGCTGAAAGAAAAAGACGTTGTGGAAGGTGGCTAGGCGCAGGCCGAGTATTTCGTTGGTCTGGAAAAGATGGCGCAGGTAAGCCCGGCTGTAGTGGCGGCAAGTGGCACAAGCGCAATCCGCGTCGAGCGGTTGCGGATCTTCGGCGTGGCAGGCGTTTTTGAGGCGCAGGCGTCCTTGTCGGGTAAAGGCCGTGGCGTTGCGCGCATTGCGGGTGGGCACCACGCAGTCGAACATATCGACGCCAGCCGCGACGGCCTCAACTAAGTCGTCCGGCAGGCCCACGCCCATCAGGTAGCGGGGTTTTTCCGTTGGCAGGTAGGTGGTGGTTTGGCGCACGACCGCGAACAGGTCCTCGCGCGGTTCGCCTACGGCTAAACCGCCAATGGCATAGCCGGGCAGGTCGAACTGCATCAGGGCTTGGGCGCAGTCGCGGCGCAAATCTGGATAGATGCTTCCTTGAACAATGCCAAAGAGCGCTTGGGGGGGGCGGTTGACGCGCTCAGCCGCCAATTCCCGGTGGCGGCTCAGGCAGCGCTCAGCCCAGCGCAATGTTCGCTGCATGGACTCTTGCGCGTAGGAGCGCTCACAGGGATAGGGCGTGCATTCGTCGAAGGCCATGATGATATCGGCACCAAGCCCGTGCTCAATTTCCATGACCTTTTCAGGAGTGAAGAAGTGATGCGAACCATCCAAGTGCGATTGGAAACGCACGCCGTCTGCGGTGATCTCGTTGCGGTCGCTGAGGCTGAAGACCTGAAAGCCGCCGCTGTCGGTAAGGATCGGCTTGGGCCAGTTCATAAAGGAGTGGAGCCCCCCCATCCGATCTATGAGCTGGTGCCCGGGGCGCAAGTAGAGGTGATAGGCATTGCCGAGGATGATCTGCGCTTGGGCCGCGGCTAGGTCCTGTTGGTCGAGGGTCTTGACCGTGGCTTGGGTGCCGACGGGCATGAAGACTGGCGTCTCTACTGGGCCGTGCGGCGTGTGGAGGATGCCGGCCCGCGCTCCGGTTGCCGCGTCTTGCGCGATGAGCTCAAAGCGGAAAGCGCTCATGGCAGTAGCTGGGAGACGGGGACGAAGCGAAAGCCGCGTTTCTCTAGCTGCGGCAATACAGCCAATAGGGCGATGAGCGTCTCTCTGCGGTTGTGCCCCACGCCGATGGCTTGGCCCGACTGAGCCGCGATCGCGGCGAGTTCCCAGAGCTTATCCCGAATGGTTGGGGCGTCGGCGGTCTCGTCGATAAAGAGGTCGCGATTAAAGGCTCTAATATCCATATCTACAGCTAGTTGATAGGCGACAGACGAGGCCGTAGTACGGCTGTCGAGGAAGAGCAGATTGCGGTCCTTTAGCTCGGACAGCACTAGGCGCATAACTCGCTTGTCGGCCGTGGCCTTGGATCCCATGTGGTTGTTGAGCCCGCGGGCGTGGGGCACGCGCTGCAAGGCGCGGCGCACTCGGCGGCGGATTTCCTCGTCGTCAAGGCCCACTAGTATGGCGTTCGCACCGAGTGATACATCGCCTTGAGGTTCCATCGGCAGGTGGACCAACACCTCGTGCCCGTTGGTGAGCATCCGTTCGGCGAGGGCGTGTGCTTGGCTTGCTCTGGGCAGGATAGAAAATGTCAGGGGCTGCGGTATGGCGCAGAAGTGCGTGGCGATGGGGTCGTCGTCGGCGAAGTCATCGATGACAATGGCAATGTTGCCAGTGCGGCGGCGCTCGGCGACCGGAGCTAGGCTAAAAATGGTCGTCTGCACTTCGCCGAACCCGCAGCGGATTTCGACTTGCCCTCGTCGCTCGCTGGTGCTGAGGACTTGGCCGCCGAGCCGCTGCACAAAGCGCGAGATGCCCAAGTTGGCCTCAGCTAGGGGCAAGTCGGCGGGGACGCCCACCTTGATTTGGTCGAAATACTCTCGGCGGTGCTTGGAATAAAGTGCCGGCCAGATGCCCAAATCGGCCAAGGCGCTGTCGATGCCCACGTAGAGCGTGTTGGCTAGCTGGCTGGCGTTGGTTGCTTGGTAGGGGTCGGGCGCGGGGATTGACGCGATGACGGGCAGGTCGCTGGTTTGTTCTGGTGCGGACGCATAGAGCAAGAAGGAGATCGCGCCAGTTAGCAACAAACCCGACAGAGCCAAGTGCCAGCCGGGATGGCGCTGGCGCTTGGCCAAGCGTTTGCCCATTGGCTCAGGGCGCGATTGTTTGCTTTAGTGCCGCCCAGCTAAAGGAATTTGCCGAGTGTTTGCCCGCTCCGCCGCAGTCGCCTTCCAAGGCAGCGTTATCCCAGCGGACAATTTTCCACAGGCTGTCGTCTGGATCGAGGCGGAGCTTGTAGGTCATGTTCTGATCTACGCGATAGCCATTGCCTTGGTCGTCGAGCAGGCGCATCTGAACCCGGCCATAGAAGAGCTCCCAGTCTTCGTCTGGGTGGCCGTTAGGGTCCCCGGGGAAGGATTCCGGATGTTCGGAGCCGAGTTCCTGATCGCGGCGCCGAAGCTCGAAGTCGAAGTCAAAATCGCGGTACACGTCGAAAATGCCCGGCTGTGAACCATCGCGGCTACCGACCATGATCTCCAATTCGTCGTCCAAGCCGTAGTGATACGCCAATTCTCCTATGCAATCCCATTCGGAAAACAAGAAGTCTTTGTCGAGCAAACTCTCGTAGAGTTCCTTGTCGCGAGTGCGCATGGCGCGGGCGAGGTTGTCCATGAGTTGCTCAGGAGTCGTGGCCTCGGGGGCTGGCGGGGCTGGCGGCTCTATTTCTGTGCGGTTTTGCGTCGGGGGTGCAAAGGGGTTGCCGCCGCAGGCGCTCAAGGCGAGGAGGCCGCAGATGGTTAAGAGAGCGAGTGATTTCACGGTCGTACCTCCGGGTCGGTGTCGTGCAAAAACTATCCTTTAAGATACAAATCAGAGGGGAAATTATCAAAAAGTCACTGCGAGAAGAGCGCCCGCAACTCCCCCCAAGAAAACTTCGCCGAGGCTCGGTCGCGCAGGTCGCGCCACGCCGAGATCGACCACACGGGATTTTCCAGCGTTGGCGTCACCAAGTCGATTTCCACAAAGCCTTTGATGCTGATTGTGTTGAACTCCGGTTCCTCGGAATCTTCCCCGGCCGAGCTGATTATCTCGACGAACTCGGCTTCGTAGGGAAATTTGAAGGTCTCGCGCAGTTGGTCGTCGGAGAGTTCGCGCTCGTCTTTGGACGAATTGAACCAGCGCACAAAGCGCGCACTATGGATCCGCTCTGGTGAGAGAATGAGGCGGGCGAAGTTGCGCTCCTCAGCCGCCCCCCAGACGGTATCGCGATCAACGTTGTAAACCTCTGGGTATA
Organism: Gemmatimonadota bacterium; assembly: GCA_028875335.1. The sequence goes on along the minus strand of JAPPEF010000172.1, from coordinate 51,080 downwards.
GCTGCACATCGTCGGGGTCGGGGCTGAAGACAAAGTCCTCGGTGAACTGCTCCATGTACTGTTGGAAGCTGCGAAGCTGGGGTTGGGCTTGGAAAATAGAAGTGAGATTGTTCAGTACGTATTCGGGACGCGTAGGCTCGCGCAGGAAGAGTCGTGGTCCGCTGGGGCAGTCGGGGAGCTGGGTCGATAGCGGGGTCTTAGGATCGGGGCGCTCCTCGACCACGTCGGCGCAATGGGGAAAAAGATCGATACTTGTGTCGGGTACGCAGCGACAATCCACTTGTTCGCTGTCGCCTATAACGCAGCCAGCCAACAGCGCTGCTAGCAGAAATGGTAGAAACGAGAGCATGGCGCAGCTCAGTAGGTGACAAAAGGCACGGGAGCGAAACAGAGGACAAAGACCAGTAGGCAGAGGTAGCCGATGAAGCACCGGCCGCGGCCCAGCGAGATAAAGGGGTCGTAGGGAGCCGGGTGATCCTTGCCAAAAAGCGCGAGAAAAAAGGCCAGTGCGAGCCACCCCGGCCATCCCTGGGGCCACTCCCACAGCAGCGATAGAACCCCGTAAATTCCCAAGAACAACAAAGCCACGTAAGCCGTGCGGGCGATCTGTCGGTGGCGGTGACCAAAGAGCGCGTACGCGATATGCCCGCCGTCGAGTTGGCCAATGGGAAAGAGGTTGAAAGCCGTAATAAACAGCCCGACCCAACCGGCAAAAGCCACTGGGTCTAAGAGAATTATTTGGTCCGGCCCAATGGCGGGCAAGACGAGAGCGGCGATGCCGGAAAAGAGCAAGGGTGCCCCCAATTCGATGGGGGAAGCGTGAAAGTAATCAGCCGAGACCACGGCCGAGCGCGAGAGCCCGGCAAAGCAGGCCGCGAGGGCGACGACAAAGCCCGCTAAGGGGCCGGCGGCTCCAATGTCGAGGAGGGCACGCTTATTCGGGATAGGAGAGCGAATTTTGATGACCGCGCCCAAGGTTCCGAGGAAGGAAACATAGGGCAGGGGGAGAAAGTAAGGCAGCGAGGCCCTGACTCCCCAGCGGCGCGCAGCAAAGTAATGGCCGAATTCATGGACTGTGAGAATAAAGAGCAAAGTCGCGGCAAACGGGAGACCCTCGACGAGGTGAACCAAGGCCGCGATGCTGGTCAGTGGGTCAACTCCTTGCTGCATAGCACCGGCGATCGCAGTCGAAGCAATGGTACATAAAAACAGCAGCATGTGGACCCATAAGCGCGAGGAGTTGGCGTGCTGGGCCGGGAGCGAGGTCGGGATTGATGGGGTTGGCGGCACCACCGGCGACACTGTTTTGCGCCAGAAGTTCAAGGGGTTGTGCTTTCTAGCTGGAGGCTGAGCCAGTGCGCGTCGCCCAAGCCCGAGCCAAAAGGCACATAGGCGTAGTCGATGACCCAGTGCTTGGCCACTAGGCCTAGCCCGGCCGAGAGGCTGTGGTTTTCAGTGGTCTGGTAACCCGCGCGCAGGCGCAAGTGCTCGCTGGCCCGGTACTCGCCGCCCAGATGCAACGTGAGATCGTCATCGCGGACCTTTTGCACTTCGACGGCCACGAGCATGTCTGCACGTCCGGTATAGGCGGCGCCGAAACGGGCTTCTAAGGGCAGGTCAGTCTCCCGTTGGTCGAGGCGGTTCATGCGGCCCAAGTTGCGCACCGTGGCCCCCAAGCGCAAGCGGGCCGCAACATCGTACACCAGCCCAAGGTCGGCGGCTAGGCCGCTGGCGTTTTGAGTCAAAATGGACTGGCGGATGAATTTTAGCTGCAAACCGAGGCGCGTCCGCTCCATCTGGCGGGCGTAGCTCAGGCCGACCGCTCCCTCGTACACGCCGAAGTGCCCCAGCGGCTTAGTTGAGGGGCCGATACGGTGCTCTAGGTTGTCGTCGTGCAACAGTTGGGCGGAAAGCCCCCAGGTACCGCGGCCGCGGGTCTGCGTCAGGTGCAGGTGGTTCTGGCGGATATTCTGGATAGAGGCTTGGTGGTTAAAGGCGATGTTGCGCTCACGTGATTGCCGAGCCGCTGGGTTGAGGGCTTGAGAGGCAAACAGGGCAGTCTCCGCGCTGGCCAAGGCCGCAGCGCGGGCCCCGCCACCTTGGCGTAGCGCGGGCAGACCAGCGGCACTAAGGGCTGCTGGCAGCGTCAAAAGTGCGACCAATAGGAGAGCCATCGCTTCTCAGAACGCCAGCGCCAGGCCCACGGTCGTGCGCCCCCCAGCGCCGAGGGGATCGGTTGAGTACGCGTATTGGAATTGCAAGGTCTCGCGGTGCATCGGCTGCAAGGTCAGTCCGGCCGAGAGTTGGCCCCCGTCTTCGGTGCCGAGGCGGTGCAGACCGCTGCGCATTACGAGCAGTGCATTTAGCTGCCACTCGGCGCCGAGATTGACGCTCTGCTCCTCGTCGGTGCGGAACTCGGCGGCCAACAGCAGGGCGTCCAAAAGCCGATGGGCCGCACCAAAGACGAAGATGCGCGGCAGGGCATTCTCAGTGGTATTCGACCGCTGGTCGGCATGGCGCACCTTCCAAGCGAGGTCGGCGTTGAGATTGGATATGCTGGCGCCGAGCCAGGTATGCTCGGCCGCGCGGAACTGAATCCCTAAGTCGAAGCCGCTGCCGTTGGCCGTGGCCTTGGGAACTAAGGGCAGGTCGATGCTCTGCTTGAGGGCTTTAACGGCCAAACCAACCGCGAAGCGCGACCCAAGAGAGCTACCTATTCCGAAGATAAAAGCGTCCGCTCGGTCCTCGATAGGCCCGGTGTACTGGCCACTAGCCGTGCGGCCCTTGATCCCACCGACTGTAGCATGCGACCAAGCGAAGCCAAAGCCCACGTCTCCGCGAACGTTGAACGCAATAGCGGCACTACCTTGCCGTCGCCCCAGCGAGAGCGACTGAATGGAGGTCTCTAGGGTTTTGCCCCGCAGGCGAGCGAGGCCGGCTGGATTCCAGTAGGGGGATGACGCATCGTCGGCCGCGGCGACAAAGGCTCCCAGTCCTAGGCCGCGGGCACCCAGCCCTGTTCTGAGAAAGGCGGCGGCAAAATCGGCCCCGTGCGCGGCGGAGGCGGCGAGCAATAGCGCGAAGAGCGTTTTCAATCGAGCACCACCACTCTGCCAAAGACCTGTTGACCGGTGTTTAGGGCAATGCGGTAAAAGTACGTCCCGTTAGCTACCAGTTGGCCGTCTTGGTCGAGGCCATCCCAAAGGACGCGATGATCGACGCCGCCAGCAAAGTCCGCGTCCGTCGCGAGGTCGCGGACTAGGCCGCTGGCGAAGTCGTAAATCGCAACAGAGATCTCTGCATCCTGTGACAAGCTAAAGACGATGGTCGTGGTTTCGCGCGAGGGGGCGAAAGGATTGGGTGCTGCGTACGCGAGGGCCGTACTGTCGGGCACGCCTCCGGCGCTGACGAAAGTACCTTCGTCAAGCGTGCGCGTGCGGACTAGGTCGCGGATGACGCGCCAGGTATTCCCCTCATCCTCGGAGCGCCCAAGGCCATGCTCGGCCCCTGCCCAAAGCACATCGCCTACCGCAGCAAGCCCGACGAAGGTGCCGGTTAGGGGCTGTCCATCGACGACTGCTATGGTGTCCCAGACGCGTTCTGAGTCGGTCGGCAGAGTTGGATCTGGGCTGGCTAGCAGCCCTAGGTCGGTGCCGGCCCAAACAAAATTGGGGGTAAAAGCAAAGTCCCAGGCAAAAGTTGGCCCAGTGTGACTCCAGCTCTGGCCGAGGTCGCGGCTGACGCTGATGGCTTGGGTTTGGCCGGGCGATGTAGTGGTGTTGGTACCCGCCCAGATGACCATGGTGCCGTCGGGCAGTACTTGGCGTTCGAGGGCCACGACCCAGTTGCCAGCCGGATGGCCTGGAAGGGGAGTGCCTTCTGCGCCGAGGCGCACTTTGGCGTTTTGCCAATACTGGCCTCCATCAAAGGTGAAGGAAACTCCGCTGGAAGTGCCAATCCACACCGTATCTCCGTAAGCTACAACCGCAAAAGTGCGGTGCAGGAATGATTGGCTGGCCAAGCTGTCGGCGTCAGCGCGCAACTGGGCGATGTTGCTTGGATCGGCGTTTGCGCTAGCGAGGCTATCGGCCACCATCCGTAAGCTGTCCGCCGCTGTGTCGCTGGCGTAGAAGACGATCTCGTCTGCGCCGCCGGGCAAGAAAGGTTCCCAAGTGCGGCCTTGGTCGAGCGAACGCACGGTGGAGCCAGCGAAAAAAGCGGCGTACACGGCCTCTCCGTCGATGGAGATGTCAAAACAAGCATTTTGGATAGTCGTGCTGGGGCTGCGCTCAAAACCGGCCTTAGTAGGGTCGAAGATGAACTCGTTGGGAATATGGTCCCAGGAGTCACCACCATCGTGGGAAAAACTCAACCCAGTGCCCGCTTGGTACACGCCCTGTTCGGCGATAACCGAATCGACCAAGGTCGCGACCCACACGGTATCGCCGACCGCGTCGAGGGCGCTGATCGCGCCGCGGCCGAGGCCGTTGAGCTCGGTAAAGGTGACCCAGTCCGTGGAGTTGAGGCCGTTACTTAGCGCTGGATCGAGGCGTGCCACTCCACTCTCGGTGCCGACCCATAGATAGCGCCCGCTCCAGACGATGTCGTCTATTGAAGTGCCGAATAACCCGCGGATAGGCTCGGATGCTTGGTGGAAGCGCTGAGGCCGGAGCGCATGGCTAGGCGATAGATGCAGCGCAAGGACGAGCAGCGAGAAAGAGAAGAGGACGGCTTGGCGAAAAAAGGAATAGGTCATCAAGCGAGCATTTTTACTGCGGCTAGTGATTGGGCCACTCAAGCATAGGTAGCGGCCCGCTTGCGCATGGCCTCGATTACTTCGTAGCCAACTCCGTATTCGCCGATGCGGGTGCCCTCGCTGTCGCCGTGGCTATCGGACCCCCCCGATTTGATCAGACCGTAGCGGTCGGCGAGTTGGTCGTAGTATTCCATTTGTGCCGGCTGGTGGGCCGGATGGAAGACTTCGATGCCGTCGAGCCCATAGGCGACTAGCTGCTCGATGATAGACTCGGGGAGACTGATGCTGGGGTGGGCGAGTACGGCCACGCCGCCCGTGCGATGAATGAGGGCGATGAGGTCTTTGGCTGCGGCGTAGGGTTTGGGCCTAAAGGCCGGGCCATGGTCGCCGATGTAGCGGCTGAAAGCTTCGTCCCTGTCGGCCACTAGGCCATTTTTCACCATGACCGCGGCGATATGCGGCCGCCCGAGGGGGCTGCCGTTGGCTTGGGAGAGCACATCGTCGAGGCTGACAGTCAGTCCCATGGCGTTGAGTGCTTTGATGATCGCGATTCCCCGCTGGTGGCGGGCTTGAAAAGACTTGGCAAGGGTCGTGCCGAGCTGGTCATCTTGGTAGTCGATGCAGTAGGCGAGAATGTGTACTTCGCGATCCCGGATGTGGGCGCTCAATTCGGTGCCGGGCACTACTTCCATATGCATCCGCTCGCCGGCCGCAGTGGCCTCGGGGACGCCCATGACCGTGTCGTGGTCAGTCAAACTCATCGCTTGCAAACCCGCTTCACAGGCCTCTTGGACTGCTTCAGTCGGCGTCCGCAACCCGTCAGAGCAAAGGGAATGCGTGTGGAGATCAGCTAAGTTGTAAGACATAAGGGTTTTTTATCCTACATGAGAAGGCTTGTGCTAAAGTTATTAAGTATGAAAGAAAGCCTTTTGCCGCGCTCAATCAAGCCCTTTGTCCACATATCGCGGTCTACCTCATCCAGTAAGAGCGCGTCTTGCTATGCGGGACTGTTGGAAAGCTCGAGTAGTAGCTCGCCAGCGTGGATTCGCATTTTATCGAGGGCTTGGTCCCTGAGTTGGCGCACTCGCTCGCGCGTGAGGCCCAATTGCACGCCGATTTGCTCCAGAGTCTGGGGGTCTTGGTCGTCGAGGCCGAAATAGGCGCGGATGACTAGGCGCTCGCGCCGGTCGAGTACGTCGAGGCACGCATGCAAGGTATGAGCAAGCGCGGCGCGCTCATAGCAATCGGCCGGATCGGGGGTGCGAGCCGCAAAAGTGGCCATTAGTGGCTCCCGTTCATCGGGCAAGGTTGGCACGTCCATAGAGATATCGGGTTGGGCCATGTAAAGGGCATTGTGCGTCCGCTCCAGCGATAATTTGGCACTGTTGGCGATTTCCTCCGGGGTGGGATCGCGTCCCAGTTTTTGGGCGAGGATACTCGTCCATCGCTCGACCTTTTGCAGATCATTGACCCGGCTCAGCGGTGGGCGGGCAATTTTGCCGTGTTCGGCTAAGGCTCGAAGAATGGCTTGGCGGATCCACCACACCGCATAAGTGATGAACTTAAAGCCACGCGTTTCGTCGAAGCGTTGGACGGCTTCCATCAGCCCTAGGTTGCCCTCGGAAATAAGCTCCATAAAGGAAAGCCCGCGCCCGTGGTATCCCCTCGCAATGCGGACGACAAAGCGCAAGTTGGCTTCGACCATCTGGTGCATGGCGCGCTCATCGCCAGCGTGCGCTCTGTGTACCAGCTCGGCCTCTCGTTGGCGGCTCAGCGGCTGAAAGTGCTGAATGTCGCGCCAGTAGGACTCGGATAGGTCTAGCGAATCGAGGCTGCTTTTTCCCATAAGAAGCCCAAATGACGAAAAGAGAAATGACGGTTCTTAAGTAAGACGACTGGGAAAGAACGCGGTTCCAGATCGGGATCAGGCCGGGGAGAGCAGCGGGCGGAAGCGGTCGTAGGCCGCATCCCAAGCAGAGGCTTGTTCCGGCTCGTACACAACGGGCGCAAAGGAGTGGCGCACGACTTGGCGGATTTCGGCCAGCGAGTTCATCTGGCCTAGGCCGATGAGCTGGAGCATTAAATTGCCGATGGCCGTGGCTTCGAGCGGTCCAGCGACGACCGGGCGACCAGTAGCTGAGGCGGTAAACTGGCAGAGCAGGCGGTTTTGGATCCCACCGCCGACGATGTGGATGCACTCGAGGCGGCGGCCGAGAATGGTCTCTAGCGCGTCGAGTACGTAGCGGTACTTAAACGCTAGGCTTTCGAGGGCCACGCGCGCGACTTGTCCTTCGTCGAAGGGAATGACTTGGCCCGTTTCTCGGCAATAGGTGCGGATTCTGGCGGGCATGTCGCCCGGTGCGAGAAAGCACTCGGCGTCCGGCTCGACGAAAGCGGTAAAGGGCGCTGCACTTTGGGCCATGGCCGTCAGCTCGTCGTAGGAAAAGGCGCGTCCTTCGCGCTGCCACGCGCGCCGACATTCCTGTATCAGCCACAGCCCCATGATGTTTTTGAGGAAGCGGTAGGTCGGCCCGACGCCCCCTTCGTTGGTGAAATTGTACTGGAATGCCTGATCGTTGATGAGCGGTTGGTCGAGCTCGACGCCCATCAGCGACCAAGTTCCCGAGCTGATATAGGCGTAGTCGCGGACTTCAGCGGGTACCGCGGCCACGGCCGCGCCCGTATCGTGGGTAGCTGGAGCGATGACCGGAACTGAGCCAAGCCCTGTTTCAGTAGCAATAGAGGGCAGGAGCGAGCCTAGGCGGGTTCCGGGCTGGACGATCGGGGACAGAAAATGGGTCGGCAGTCCCAGTCTTTCTAGGAGATCGATAGACCAAGTTCCTTGACGCGGATCGTAGAACTGGGTGGTAGTGGCGTTGGAAAATTCGCAGGTCTTGGTGCCCGTAAAGTAAAAATTGAAAAGGTCGGCCATCATCAGGAAGGTCTGCGCCCATTCCAGCAAGGGCGAGTCGCGCAGCGAAAGCAGTTGATACAAGGTGTTGAGCTTCAAAAACTGCACGCCGGTGCGCGCGAAAATTTCCTCGCGCGGCACCTGTGCAAAGGCTTCCTCTAACATGCCGTCGGTGCGCGGGTCGCGGTAGTTGCGCGGATTGTCCAAGAGCACGTCCCCAGGCCCGAGGAGGGCGAAATCGACGCCCCAGGTATCGACGCCAATGGCATCGAGGGCCTTGCCGTGTGTACTGGCAAACAGGCCGAGGGCCTGTTTCATCTCGGCGAAAAGGCGCAAAGGGTCCCAGTAGAGACGGTTGAAGACTTGCACCGGGCCATTTGCAAAGCGGTGCAGTTCTTCTAGCGCTAGGCGTTCGCCGTCGAAATGTCCGACGATGGCGCGGCCGCTCTCGGCCCCTAGATCGAAGGCGAGCAGCTTGCTCATAGGTAGTTGAGGCCAAGCTCGGAAACTAGCTCGCGCGTGTCGTTGTCGAGGAGGGCGCAGATCAGGGCGATGCCCAACTCGCGCTCCATGCCCGCGGCATACGCGGTGTGTTCGTCGCGAAAGTTGATTCGCTGGAAGCCGAGGACGGCCTTTTTGAACTCCTCGCGCCGCTCGTAGAGGACAACTTGGGCAATGGGCGCGTTGGCCAGTGCCTCGGCGACAAACGATACGCCGAAAATTTCCTCCAAGGCATTTCTGAGCTGGCGATGCAGCATTAGAAGGGATAGACCTCGTCGAGCCGGCGCTTGAGCGCACTGCTGCGCTGTTCGCCGTCGTCTTCAACCACGTACTGGACGATGGGTGCACGCCGCCAATAGCTCAACATGGTCTCAAAATTGAGGGTGGGCTGGTGAAATTCCAAGCGGAAGACCAAAAAGGCGCGGAGCAAGTTTTTAACCATAACTTTATAACTGCTGCTTCATTCCCGGACGAAAGGCGAACCTACGCAGTTAGCTAAGGTACTCTGCAATCCGCTCCTCAATGCGCTGCAAGACGGGCGTCGCGCCGAGTTCGGCGTCGAAGTCTGTGCCTGTAACCCGTTGGAAAAGGTCGATATAGCGCTCGGCAACTTGGACGCGGATCTCGTCGTCGAGCGCGGGAATATTGTCGTCGGAAATGCCCTTGTCGCGGAGCCAGAGGCGCAAAAATTCCTTGTCGAGGCTTTCGGGCTCCTCGCCGCGGGCGTGGCGCTCCGCGTAGGTGTCTCTGATCCAGAAGCGCGATGAATCGGGCGTGTGGATCTCGTCGGCGAGCGTGATGCGCCCGTCTGCGTCTAGCCCCATTTCGTACTTGGTATCGACGAGGATTAACCCTTGCTTGGCCGCCAGATCCTCGCCGCGAGCAAAGAGCGCAAAGGCGATTTCCTCGACTTGGTTCCAAGTGTCTTCTGGCACTAGGCCTTGGGCTATGATCTCGTCGCGCGAAATCAGCTCGTCGTGGACTTCGTCCTTGGTCGTCGGCGTGATAATTGCTTCGTCGAAAGGCTGGTTTTTGACCATGCCGTCGGGCAACATGTGGCCGCAATAGTGGCGCACGCCGTTGTTGTAATGGGTCCATATAGCAGTGTCCGAACTGCCCGTCAGATACTTGCGCACCACCACCTCAACGGGCAGGATGTCCAGCTCGCGGGCGACGGTGACGTTGGCGTCGGGCACTGAGATGATTTGGTTGGGGGCGATGTCTTGGGTCTGCTCAAACCAGTACTGGGCAATGCGGTTGAGCACTTGGCCCTTGAGAGGAATGGTGCCGAGCACGTGGTCGAACGCACTCTGGCGATCCGTAGTGATCAACACGCGATGATTTTCGAGTAAGTACATATCGCGCACCTTGCCGCGCTTATAGCGCGACTTCCACTGGGGGAATTTGGCCTCTAGCAGGCAGTTGTCGAGCTGGGATTGGATCTGTTCGCGAGTTATCATGGAATAGATGTCCTTAAGTGAGAGCTTGGGATGCGAAAAAGTTGATATTATGAGGGCACATAAGCCCCGTCAATAGGGTCCTGCGTAGAGAGTGCTTGATTTTCCCCCCACTACGGCGTATTTTGAGGCCGACTGAACAGACAATCTCACCCCTACAGGGAGGTCTATATGTCGAGGAAACTGGCTGTATTGGCACTGGCGGTAGGTCTGGTCGCCTGCGGTAGCGAGGAAGCGGAGAGACAGATCCTGCTCGATTACGTCCAGCAGATGCAGAAACTAGATGGCAAAAACAAGCAGATCGTCGAGACCATTGAGCATCTGAGAAAACCTCTCTCTGAGATTTCTGAGCAGGACTTGGCCAAGGCGCGGCGACTCATCAACGACTACGTCTCAGAGTTGCAAGGGCTCGTGCCAGACGATCTGGACTATAAAGAATTGCGCTTGGCCCACAATCTCTATGTCGCGAAGGTAGCGGAAGCTATTCCACTATCTGGAGACCAAGGTCGAGAGTTGCGGCGCGAAAAGAGCAACGTCGATATCGGCGTACGCCACATCGAGAGGCTGACCGTCCGACATTACAAAGTCGTCGACATCTTGTGGTTGCAGCGGAAGCTCACCGATCCCTATCCCCTTATATGGCCCTCTAGCTGACTGTAATATCAGAGCGAAGAAAGCCCCCAGCCTCCTGTGGCCGGGGGCTTTTTTGTTTTAGGACGCCCGGTGCAACCAGCGCTGGCCGCTGGAGAGCAAACCGGTGTAGAGGAAGCCAGTGTGAAAGAGCAGCAGGAAGGGCATTCCCAAGTAGAGGCCGGTCGCATAGGCGTGGTAGAGGGCGACGACGAAATAAAGCGCCATGCCCAGTTCGCCCAAAGACAGCAGAGGCCAGCGGCTTAGGTACTTGCGCTGCTGGCCTTGGTCGCGGCGTCCGGTAAGCCCGTATTTAGGGGTCCGGTGGAAGTCGGTTTGGTACCCGACGAGGCCCTCGATTACCGCTCGGGTATTGTTGATGCAGAGGCTCATGCCTATGGCCATCAGCAGGGGCAAATACTTGATCTGTCGCCGCCAATCTGGATAGAGCACGCGCTGGGAGGTAATATAGAACCCGGAAATCGCCATGGTCGCAAAAGAAAACAGCGGCAGATCGATAATAAAGAACCGCTCCCAGCTGAGTTGCGAGCGAATGGAGAGCACCGGAACGGTTAACAGGGCCATTAGGAACATCATGATGTAGCAGAGGTTGGCCGTTAGATGGAAGGTGGCCTCGACCTTGACTTTGGCTGGTAGCGCAGAGCGCCAGATCCGCGGCAGCACTTTTTTGGCCGTTTGTACCGCGCCCTTGGTCCAGCGGTGCTGCTGCGACTTGAAGGCATTGATCTCGACGGGGATCTCGCCGGGCACTTCAATTTCGGGCAGATAGAGAAACCGCCAGCCCGCTAGCTGAGCGCGGTAGCTCAAGTCGAGGTCTTCAGTGAGCGTGTCGTGTTGCCAGCCGCCGGCGTCGTAGATGGCTTTTTTGCGCCAGATCCCCCCAGTGCCGTTGAAGTTGAAGAAGCGGCCCGAGCGATTGCGGGCCGTGTGCTCGACGACGAAGTGCCCGTCGAGGAAGATCGACTGGATGCGCGTCAGGAGCGAGTAGGAGCGGTTGAGATGCCCCCAACGCATCTGTACCATGCCGATGGAATCGTCGGTAAAATAGTGAATAGCCCGTTGTAGGATGTCGGGAGGGGGCACGAAATCGGCGTCGAGGACCAACACGAATTCGCCTTGGGCGCGCTCTAGCCCGGCGGCCAACGCCCCGGCCTTAAAGCCGTGGCGCTGGGTTCGGCCTATGTACTCGATGTCTAGCTCTTGGGCTGACAGTCGCGCTGCCCCTTGTCGAGCCTTGTCGCGGGTTTCGTCCTGAGAGTCGTCGAGGATCTGGATTTGCAGATGGTCGCGGGGATAGTCAATCCGGCCCACGGCCTCTAGCAGGCGTTCGACCACGTGATATTCGTTGTAGAGTGGTAGCTGGATTGTGACGAAGGGCAGCTCGGCAAAGCGGTCGGGCTGGGGAACCGGGGTGGGGTGATGCCGATAAAACAGGCGCAGTAGCAGGTAGCGGTGGAAGCCGTAAACGCCGAGAACGGCGATGATGATGCTGTACACCACCAGACAGAGCACTTCCCAGAAGGTCATGTCGCTTTCCACAGCTCAGGCTTTGATGCCGCAGCACTTTTTGAACTTCTTGCCGCTGCCGCAGGGGCAGGGGGCGTTGCGCCCGACCTTGGGTTGGTCGCGGACGACCGGCTGGCGCACGGCTTGGCCTTCGCTGCTGCCGCCACCCGAGCCGCGCAGTTGCGCGGGCTGACCGGGAACGCCGGCCGGGGCCGGCTCAATGCCGCGAAAGCCCATATTGGTGGCGTCTTGGTGAACCGCGTTGATGTTACCTAGCTGGCGCGCCGGTCCCAAAGCCTCGGTCCCGATGTCGATGCGCAGTTGGAAGAGATTGCGCAGCGTCTCTTGGGCAATGCGACCGATCAGGCTCTCAAACATGTCGTAGGCCCCCCGCTTGTACTCTATGAGGGGGTTTTTCCCGCCGACGCCGACAAAGCCGATCCCGTCTCTGAGTTCGTCGATTTCGTGAAGATGTTCCTGCCAGCAAGTGTCGATAGTGCGCAGGGAAATGCCTTTTTCGACTTCGCGAAAAATCTCCTCGCCGACGACGTCGATGCGGCGCTGATAGGCTTCGCGCACGATGGCGAGTAGCTGCTCGCGCAGAATATCGACGCTGGCGTAGGCGCGCTCCTCTTCGGCGATGGAATAGCCTAAAAAGAAGGTGCTGCTAAACTCGGTCTGCAGGCCCTCCCAGTCCCACTCAGCTGGTAGGTCGTCTGCATTGACGTACGAAGCCAAGATGCCATCGATGCTCTCTTCGATCATTTCCGCGACTTGCTCGCGTGCACTCTCTTGTTCTAGCAGGTCGTGACGGCGGTTGTAGATGACTTGGCGCTGCTGGTTCATGACGTCGTCGTAGTCGAGCACGTGCTTGCGCATCTCGAAGTTGCGAGCCTCGACCTTTTTTTGCGCCCGCTCAATCGACCGCGTGACCATGCTGGCCTCGATGACCTCGCCTTCTTCGGCCCCGAGCTTATCCATGACGGCGGCGATGCGCTCCGAGCCGAAGAGCCGCATCAGGTCGTCCTCAAGAGAGAGATAGAAACGCGAGGAACCGGGGTCGCCTTGGCGTCCCGAGCGACCGCGCAACTGGCGATCGATGCGCCGCGCTTCGTGGCGCTCGGTGCCGATGACCTGTAGGCCACTGGGGTTTTCTTGCAAATGCTGGCGCAAGCCTTGGCCGGAGGGCAGCTTGTCGTCGAGCGTGAGGTCGGATTCGACGGTCTGGCGGTCGAGGTGGACGACTTTGGGTGCCAGCTTAATGTCCGTGCCGCGCCCAGCCATATTGGTGGCGATCGTAACCGCGCCGACTCGGCCGGCTTCGGCGACGATTTGGGCCTCTTTGTCGTGGTGACGGGCGTTGAGTAGCTGATGCTTGATGCCGCGCCGGCTGAGCATCCGACTGAGCAGTTCGGAAACCTCGACCGAAATGGTGCCGACCAGCACCGGCAGGCCGAGTTGATGCAGGCGGTCGATTTCCTCGATGATCGCGTTGTATTTCTCGCGCTTGGTGCGGAATATCTGATCCTCTTGGTCAAAGCGGCGAATCGGGCGGTTGGTGGGGATGACGGACACGTCGAGTTTGTAGATCTCCCACAGTTCGCTGGCCTCGGTCTCGGCCGTGCCGGTCATGCCAGCCAGCTTGTGGTACATGCGGAAGAGATTCTGGACGGTTATGGAGGCTACGGTGCGGGTTTCGTGCTCTAGCTTCACCCCCTCTTTGGCCTCTAGCGCTTGGTGTAGGCCGTCGGCAAAGCGCCGACCGGGCTGCGGTCGGCCCGTGGCTTCATCGACGATGACCACCCGCCCGTCTTCGGAGACGAGGTACTGCACGTCCTTCTCAAAGAGGGTATAGGCTTTCATCAGTTGGTTGATGTTGTGGACCGCTTGGCTTTTCTCGGCGTAATCGCGGTGCGTCTCCTCCTCCTTGCGGGCCTTGTCCTCGGCGCTCAGGTCCGGGTCGTTGCGGATCGCATCAATCTCGATGCTGATGTCGGGCAGCACGAAGAGGGCTTGCTCATTGGGTGAGAGCAGGTCGCGCCCCTTGTCGGTTAAGTCGATGGTGTTGGCCTTCTCATCGACGACGAAGTAGAGCCCCTCATCAATCTCGTTGAGGCGCTTGTCGCGCATGTAGTCGGCCTCGATCCGATTGATCAACCGCTTGACGCCTTCCTCTTGCAAAATTTTGGCCAGCCGACGATTGGTGGGAGCACCGCGAGTGGCCTTGAGCAGTGCAATCCCAGTGTCGTAGTCGTAGTCACCCGTTTCCTTGCTCGCCTGCTCGGCCCCGGCGATGATTTTGTTGACCAAGTTGGTTTGGGCTCTCATCAGCCGCTCCACGAGAGGACGCATCTCTTTGTATTGATTGGTGGAGTCGGGGACGGCCCCGGAGAGGATGAGCGGGGTCCGCGCCTCGTCGATGAGGATCGAGTCGGCTTCATCGACGATGGCGTAGTTGAATTCGCGCTGCATCAGGTCTTCGAGCAGTACGGCCGTGTTGTCGCGGAGGTAATCAAAGCCGACTTGGCTGTGATTAGCGTACACAATATCGGCCTTGTACGCGGCTGTGTGGTCGGTGCGCTCCCAGCGGAATTCCTCGGGCACGCCCTCGGGTGCTTGGAGTATATATGCTTCGGCACCGGTCTGAAACACGTCTTGGATGATACCCACGGACATCCCCAAGAAATTGTAGATCGGCCCCATCCACATGGCGTCGCGCCGGGCGAGGTATTCGTTGTGGGTAACGAGGTGGACCCCGCGTTGGGGGATGGCGTTGAGGAAGAGGGGCATCGTCGCCACTAGAGTCTTGCCCTCGCCGGTAGCCATTTCGGCGATCTTGCCTTGGTGCAGCGAGATGCCGCCGAAAATCTGCACGTCGTAGGGCACCATATCCCACTCCACGGACTCGCCGGCGCGCTCCCACGTGCGGCCCAAGAGCCGGCGGCAGGTCTCGACGACCATGGCGAAGGCTTCGGGCATGATTTCGTCGAGGAAGGCCGCTTCCACGTCGCGGATGGTTTTATCCAGCTCTCCGTACTGATCGTTGAGCTGCTCGCGCTCTTCAGGTTCTAGATCGCCGCGCAGGCGCTCTTCGATTGCTTCGAGCTGCTGGCGGCTGTCCGCATTGCGCACCTGTAGGTCTTGGCGGAAAGTCGCGGTTTTTGCTTGGAGCTGGGCGTCGCTCAGGGATTGGTACGAAGCCGCTAGCTGACTGATCTGGCTCACTTGTGGCAACGTGCGCTTGAACTGGCGCGTAGCTTGCGAGCCGAAGAGATTTTTTACGAGCGAGTTGAGCATACTAAATCCTCTTAAAGCTAGTGCCACCTGTGTGTGGACTGACGCCGAGTACTGAGTCGCGGGCCTCTATACATTTTTAACCTCAGACGCTGAGTCCCTTCTGACGCACGACGCCGTCGAGGACGCCATTGACGAAAGCATAGGACTTGTCGGTGCTGTAGGACTTGGCTAGTTCGACAGCTTCAAAGATGGAGACCCGGACAGGAATTTCCTCAATAAAGAGCATTTCGGCCAAGGCCAAGCGCAAGATTAAGCGATCAATGCGGGCGATGCGCTCCCAGCGCCAGTGCTGGACCCGGGCCGCTGCCAGCGCGTCCAGTTCGTCCGCATGCTCGGCTGCGCGCTGCAAGAGTTCGGCTGCAAAGGATTGCACCTCTGGCGCGAGGTCGAAGCGCGCACAGAGCTGATCCAAAGCGCCGAGTGAGTCGGTCGCCGCACTTTGCTCCCAGTACAGGGCCTGCAAGGCCACTTGGCGGGCACCGTGGCGGTTGTTGGGAGGTGCCTCATCGGCAGAGGTCCCATCGCCAAAAAAATCGTCCCCGCCGCTCATCCTAACTCGGCCATCAAGCTGGCCATTTCAACCGCGTTGAGGGCGGCATCCCAGCCGCGATTGCCGGCCTTGACGCCCGCGCGCTGCACGGCCTGCTCAACCGTGTCAGCAGTGATGACGCCAAAGATCACCGGGGTACCGCTGTCGAGGCCGACGCGGGCGATGCCCTTGGCCGACTCGGCGGCCACGTAGTCGAAATGGGGCGTATCGCTGCGGACGATGGCCCCCAAGCAGATGACAACGTCAAAGCGACCCGTGCCCGCTAGCTTATTGGCGGCAATGGGTAATTCAAAGGCTCCGGGAACCCAGGCAATTTCTATGTCGCTGCTGTCGCCGCCGTGTCGCTGGATGCAGTCCAATGCGCCGTCGAGGAGTCGGGTGGTCACCAAGTCGTTGAAGCGGCTGACCGCAATGCCAAACTTGCGGCCTCGGGCGTCGAGTTGTCCTTCATGCACTTTTGGCATGGCTTTCATCCTCGGCGGCTGCGCGCTTGAGCAAGAGGGCGTGCCCCATCTTGTCGCGCTTGGTTGTTAGGTAGCGGATATTGTGCGGGTTGGGAGCGGCCTCAATGGGCACTTGCTCGACGACGGTCAGGCCATAGGCATCCAAGCCGACCCGCTTTTTGGGATTGTTGGTCAAAAAGCGCACTCGGCGCAATCCTAGATCGTAGAGCACTTGGGCACCGATGCCGTAGTCGCGCGAGTCCATGGGGTGGCCGAGGGCGTGGTTGGCTTCAATGGTGTCGAGGCCCTGCTGCTGTTGCAGTTCGTATGCCTTGAGCTTGTGCAGAATGCCGATGCCGCGCCCCTCGTGGTGCTGAATATAGACGATAACGCCGCGCCCCTCTGCGGCAATGAGCTGCATGGATTGCGCTAGCTGCTCACCGCAGTCGCACAGCAGCGAGCCAAGCGCGTCGCCGGTCAGGCAACCCGAGTGCATGCGCACCAAGGTGTCGCGGCCGTCGGCGACCTCGCCGTACACGAGGGCGAGGTACGGGTTGTCGTCAACCAAGCTGCGGTACGCATAGGCCGTGAATTCTCCGTAGCGGGTTGGCATGGGCGACTGAGCTTCTAGATGAATCAGTTTCTCGGTGCGGCGGCGATGGGCAATCAGGTCGTGGATGGTGGTGATTTTGAGGTCGTGTTCGCGCGCGAAGTTGAGCAGGTAGGACGCGTCGGCCAGCGCTCCCGCTTCATCTAGGATGGCGGCGATCAAGGCCACGGGCTGGTAATCGGCCATCTGCGCCAAATTGACCGCGGCTTCAGTGTGGCCAGCGCGGCGCAACACCCCGCCCGGTTGGGCTTGGAGCGGAGTGACGTGCCCGGGCTGGACAAAGTCTTCGGGTACGCTGTCGGGGTCGGCTAGTTTGCGGATAGTCGCGGCGCGGTCCTGAGCCGAAACGCCGGTGCCCGCAATGGCGCGGGCATTGACCGAGACCATGATCGAGGCGTCCATCGGCTCGTGGGCCTTGGGGATCTGCATATGCAGTTCAAGGGCTTTGAGGTGCTCCTCGGTGGCGGCGACTACGGGCGGGCTGCTGGCGCAGCGGGTCATGAAATTGACCGAAGTGGCAGTGGCTCGCTCGGCGAGCATCACCAGCACGCCCTCGCCCACAGCTTCGCACTCGTCAACGAGCACGACCATGCGGCCGTGTTGCAGGTCCTCGACAACTTCTTCAATGGTGTTGAAATCGAGCATTGCTCAGTATCCCATATCGCGCAAGTCCTCGAAGCTGAGCTGGGGTTGTTCGCCGAGCAAACGCTCGACATAACGGGCAATCACATCGACTTCGAGGTTGACAAAATCACCGGCACTCCGGTGGCTAAGCGTTGTGTTATCAAATGTATGCGGAATGACCGCAATCGTAAAGGCATCGCCGCTGACCTCGGCCACCGTCAGGCTGATGCCGTCGAGAGCCACCGAGCCCTTGGTGGCGATGTAGCGGGCGAGCGCGGGCGGCGGCTCGATTTCGAAGCGATGCTCCCCATCGCGCTCCGTGCGCTGGCGAATGCGGGCTATGCCATCGACGTGCCCCAAGACGAGGTGGCCGCCGAGTCGCTGATCGGCGCGGAGGGGACGCTCTAGATTGACCGCTTGCCCGATGCCGAGGGTGCCCAAGGTCGTGCGGGAGAGCGTTTCGGCGACCGTCTCGACCGCAAAGCCGCTCTCTCCAATGGCGACCACAGTCTGGCAAACCCCGTCGATATTGACGCTGTCCCCTACCTGCAAGCCGTCGAGAACGCGCTCGGCCTCGATTTCCAACTGCTGAAACGCGCCTCGGCGCACGCGGTTGCGCACGTTTCCGAGTTCTTCTATGAGTCCGGTGAACAAGTGTATTGTACCTCAGCCGTGTAGAGCAGGTCAGGGCCTAGCCGCTGAGTGCGGCTGGACGCAAGGCGAATGGCCTCGGCCGCGCGTTCGATTCCCAAGTCGCCGATGGCAGCGACCCCTTCGCCCATCAGTCGCGGTGCGAGATAGAGCAGGACTTGGTCAACGACGCGGTCGCCGAGTGCGGCCGCGGCCAACTGGCCACCGCCTTCAATGAGGACGCTGGTCATGCCCTCCTGCGCCATGCGCCCAAGGGGCAGACGCAAGTCGATGTGTCCAGCAGATGTCGGGAAAGTCCAAACCTCGGTCCCTTTGGCTGCGTAGGCCCGGCGCTTGTCGGCTGGCGTGTCCTCTGCGGTGACGAGCACGGCACCGGGCCGCTGATAGACGCGGGCTTCGGGCGAAGTGCTCAAGCGTCCGTCTATGACGATGGGCCGCGGGTCGCGCCCGGGCACGTGGCGCACCGTCAAAAGGGGATCGTCGGCTTGCACGGTGCCCGCGCCCACGGCTACGGCATCGACCCAAGAGCGCCAACGATGGACGTGGCGTCGCGCTCGATCTCCGGTGATCCAACGCGCATCGCCGCTGCGCGCCGCAATGCGACCGTCGAGAGTTTGCGCCAGCTTGAGCAGGACCAAGGGCAGGTTTTGGGTGCGGTGTTTGATGTAAGCCGCGTTGAGGCGGCGCGCCTCTTCAGCGCAAAGCCCGACGTCAATGGCGACGCCCTTTTCCCGCAGCGCGGCGATCCCCCGCCCAGCTACGCGCTCATCGGGATCTTCCATCGCACAATAGAGTTTTTTAATGCCAGCGCGTAGCACAGCTTCGGTACAGGGCGGGGTGCGGCCGTGGAAGGAGCAAGGCTCCAGCGTGACGTAGAGATCGGCCCCCTGCGCCGCGTCGCCGGCCCGGCGCAGGGCGTGGATCTCGGCATGGGGGCCGCCGACCTGCAGATGGGCCCCTTCGCCGACGATGCAGTCCCCGCGCACCACCACCGCGCCGACCATGGGATTGGGGCTTACTTTGCCGCGCCCTCGCTGCGCTAACCGCAAGGCGCGGCGCATGTATTGCGCGGGCTGGTTCACTTGATTTGGATGACGACTTGCCGCACGCCGATGTTGTCGAGGGCGTCGATGGCCCGCACCACAATGACGTGCTCGCCCGCTGCCAGTCCTTCGACGGCAAAGCGCGCCTGTTCGCTGCGGCTGTCAAAGACGCCGTCCAACGGCGCGATGGGGTGCTGTTGTTCGTCGTAATCAATGGTGTAATAGGCTTTTTGCACCGCAGAGATGCGGTCGCTAATCGCCACTTCGACGACTGCACCATCGGCGCTGGTCTGCGCGTCAAGTGCAACGGTTGGCGGGCTGTTGTCGATGGCAAAGGGCGCGCTTTCGCGTTCGTCGCGCAGGCGTTCGGCTGCTGGGTTGTCCATGCGATCCGAGGCCACCAGCTTGAGCTGAGTCTGGCCTTCGGGCATGGATGCGGTGTCCCAGAGAACCGAAGTTTGCGCGATGTTTTCTTCGACTAATTTCCACGCTCGCTGATCCTCGCCCTTGAGATAGAGGTCGTACACTAGCTCGTCCTCGTTGGGGTCTTGGGCGTGCCAGCGCACTAGACGCAGGCTTTTCGCTTGGGGGGGCCGATTGTTGCGCCGCCCTTGGCCAGCTTGAGGTGCGCCTTGGGATTGGCCGCCATTGCCGGATTGTTGCGGCCGGAAGGGAAAGGTTTGCAGTTCGGTGATGCGGGGTTTGAGGTTGACTTGGACGCCGCGGATTTCGATCGAGCTGAGCCGGGGCGTGGCTTCGTCGCGCGTGGATTCCATTTCGACTCGGTACTGGATAAAGCGAGCGGGGGGGCTGGCAATGGTTTGCCCGCTCTCGGTCAGCGGCTCGGACCACGCGCTCCAAGTGTTATCCGGCTCTTCGCTGTTGCCGGTGCGCGTCTGCACGGTTATGCGGGTGTCTGAGGGTTGAGTGCCGCGCCATTCGAGCGCACCCCATCGCGCGTGGATGGCAAAGTCCTCGACCGCTGATTCAAAGTGCCCCTTGCGGCGACCCTGCTCGGGTAGGATGGAGACAGCGGCGTTTTGCGCCCCGCCCAAGAGTAGCGCGCCGTCTGGCCCGAACAAGAGGCGGCTGGGGACGAGGCTCTCGAACTGCACGACCAATGCACGGCGGCCCTCGGCGCTGAGGCGCAAAAGCTGCGCCGGGTTGGAGGTGCTGATTAGCAGGTCCTCGCCGGTCGCCACGAGATTGACGAGTTTGGCTTCGGTATCCTCCCAGATCGGATAGACCGCTCCCTCCGCTCCGACGCGGTACACGGCCGCCGGGACCTTGTTGGAATTCTCGCCCTTACTCGGCTTCGGAATCGCGCTGGCGAAGATCTCTCCGTTGACCCCTACCACTAGGTTGTGGATTTCTTCTTGCTCGCTTTCAAAGAGCAGCCGCCCGCGACCCTCGCCGTCGATTTCGTAGATGCGGCCTTTGCCGGACGTGCCAGCGTACAAGCGGTCGTTGTGGGCGAGGAGGGTTATAACGTGGCGATCTTCCGGCGCAAAGAAGACTTCGTGCGACCCATCTTTGGCGATTTTGAGCACTCGGCCGGGTTCACCTGTGGCCGCGTAGAGCTGGCCATCGACTAAGATGAAATCCCACACGTAGCGGCTGCCGGTCTGGAGCAAGGTTTTCGCCTGCCCCTCGTCATTGATCTCGTAGATCAGGCCGTCGGGGGCCGAGCCAGCGTAGAGCCGTCCGTCGGGGCCGACGATCAGGGCGTGGAGGACGAGTTCGGGCGAATCGAACAGCAACTCGGCTTGCCCCTCGTCATCGACGGCAAAGAGCCGCCCTGAGTCGCCGGTGCCCACGTAGAGTCCCCCCTTGGGGTTGGGTGTCATGGACCAGACGCGCTCGGCCTCTAATGAGGCTAGCTCGACGAGTGCGGGCGCTAGCTCCAGCGCGCCGTCTGCGGCAATGGAGATGCCTTCGCTCTCGCCTTCGGCGAAGTCGTCGTACGCGTGCTGCTGCCAAGCCTTGGCGCGCCCCGCTTCGGTTGCGCTGACCGCCGATAGTAACAAGAAAAACGAAAACAGAACTCGGGTTGTAAGTATCATTAGATCAGGGCTTTCTCAATGTAATGTCGAGGCTTTGCTCGCCGGAGAGGACGTAGTCGGTGGTTAGGGTGCGGCGGAGGACGACCTCGCCTTGGACCGGCCCCAGATGCCCAGCCGAGCGGTCCGCGCCCAGCACGGCCAACGCCGAAGGCGGCAGCCCGGGCAACTCGCGCCCGTTCACCGTAAAGCCTGGCTCCGCGCGAAAGACCTCGACGACCAGTTCGTCGGCGGCACCCGTGCGCTCGAGCAATGCGAGCAAGTCGGCGGTATTGCGCGGCACGAACGCATCGGGCTGGCGCGCCGCTTCCCAACGTGTGCTCGCCGCACCGCTGCCGACGCGCACGACGAAGGGGCCGGGTTCGAGATGCGCGGGCAAACTTAGCTCTAGGCGCTCTATAACTGGCTCGGCGCGATATGGTTGCAACGTCGCTTGCAGCGAAACCCGCTGCCCAACCTTGGGTTCAGGCGGCGATAGTCGCAGACCCGTGATGCGGGCTTGCGCTAGGGTTTCACCGATTTCCAACTCAAAGTGCAGCGAGTCTAAAGTCAGTCCTGCGAAGGGGTTGTTGAGCAATACGCCGACCGGCTGCACTGCGTCTATCACGGCCCTGAGCAGTGCGACTCCGCTGCTGTACATTTGCTCGCGCTCAACTGTGCGGCCATCGGCCAGTGCGATGCGACTGCGCATCCGCAGCGTGGCGTCGCCAAAGAGCTTTTCAGCCGTTTCGAGGGAGTTGAACAAAACTGAGCGGACGAGGGATGCGCTAAGCTCGGGATGGCGCAGCACCTCGCAGCGGAAGTTGTGATCGTCGGCCGCCGATCGCAGGGCAACCCGCACTGGCAGCATGTCCGGCGCTTCGCCCAGCGTCCCGGCAATCGCGGGCAGGCGGTCTTGGCGCACCGCTCCCATTACGTTGGTCGGCGTGCCCAACTTAAAGGAGAAAGCCTGAATGGGAATGACTTGGTGGATATAGGCACCAGTAGCGGGCAGGTTGGTGGCCCCCAAAAAAAACATGGGATGCCCGAATCCGACGAAACGTCCGTCGCCGACCCAAGTAAGGGTGCCGATCGTCGCGGCGCTGTAATCGCCGCGGATTAGCTGCACGGCCAGCGGAGCTCCGGGTGCGAAGGGTACCTCTTGATCAGATAGCCCCTGCCCTGTCGGGCTGTCCAAAAGCTGGATGTCTGGCGCGTCGAGCGCATCGCGCAACACTTGACGCCCCCTCGGACTGAAGCCAGCAAGCGCTATGGGCATCCCCAGCGGTGCTAGGGTGCTGACACTCTTGCCACCGAGCAGACGGGTGGTTTCTTCATCTAGGTCTAAGACTTTTCCGTACTGGCTCGGCGGAGGATGTTCGCGCGTGGCGACGTCGAGCATGTGGGCGATGGGGGTGATGCCACCGATGGGATCCTTGGAAAAGGACCAGCCGTAGGCGATGGCACCGATGAGCCGCCCGTCGATGTACACCGGGCTACCGCTCATGCCTCGTATTAGGCCGGTGTGCTCCAACGGGCCACCGGAGAATCGCGCGAGGATCATGTCCATGCGCGGCCCCAGGTACCCTTTTAGCACTCCCAAGATTTCGACTTGGAAGGTGTCGATCTCCGTGCCCTGGAAGGTCGTCAGCCCAAAGCCGCTCATGCCGCGGCGCAACTCGCTTGGCTCCATGAAAGGTTGTGCGCGGAGCGCGGGAGCGGCCAAGAGCAATGACGCCAGCGCGACTAGTATGCGAAATGAGGTCTGCAAGACCTTTTGCTTGCCTTTCCCTTAGAGAAAAGAATTAGAAAAGCTATACTTGGGCTAGGGAAAAGTCAAGGTAAGCCAAGTGTTGATAGGTGTTGTAACATTTTGTTTGACAATGAGTTGCCTCTTTTGGATTTCGGGCAGTCCCTTGACAGACGCCGCGCTAGGCACATTACTGTTGCTCTCGCAACCACCTACGTCCCAATAGGAGAAGATCATGCTGAATATCGGTTTTATCGGCTGCGGCGGCATTGCCCGCCATCACGCCAGTTGCTTATCCCAGATCCGGGGTGCGCGCATTGTCGCGGCTGCGGATGTCGTCGCCGATGCGGC
The DNA here is from genome assembly GCA_028875335.1 of Gemmatimonadota bacterium. The sequence goes on along the minus strand of JAPPEF010000172.1, from coordinate 27,940 downwards.
TGAAGCGTTCGCCCGCGACTTTGGGGCCGAACACCACTTTGCGGACTTCCGAGCGGTGCTCGATCTGTCCGAGATTGACGCGGTATGGGTCTGCACTCCCACCTTCCAGCACCCCGCCCCGGTCATCGCCGCAGCCAAAGCCGGCAAGCACGTGTTCTGCGAGAAGCCCATGGCGCTGAAGGTGGCTGATGCGCGGCGCATGGCGAATGCTTGCCGCCAAGCCGATGTGCGGCTGACCATTGGCTTTGTGCGCCGTTTTGACACTCAGTGGGGCAAGCTCAAGGACATCGTCCAATCCGGTGCCGTCGGCTCGCCGGTCATCTGGCGCTTTGCTGCGGGAGGCCGCCCGGGCCGCCCGTGGTTCCGCGATGTGAACAAAGGAGGCGGTCCGCTGATGGACGGTGCCGTGCACAACTACGATTTCGCCTTGCAGATTTTCGGCCCGGCTGCTTCGGCGCAGGCCTCTTCCCTGCAATTCGATCCCACCAGCGTCGGCGCTGACACCGCCAGCGTCATCGTCAACTTCGCCAGTGGCGACCAGCACGCCTTGATCTGGTCTTGGGGTGTGGCCGCTGGTGCGCCCGTGGCGAGCCTCAACGATGTGATCGGCCCGGCCGGCACCCTACAATTTGGCATGACGGCGCAGAAGGCTCCGGCGCGCTTCAACCCGGATAGAAGCGGTGCCTTTACGCTCAAGATGGGCGAAGGCCGCGAGCGGGTGTACTCCTATCCGCTCAAGGATATGTTCGCCGATCAGGACAAACACGTGGTCAAGTGCTTTGCCAATGGCGAACAGCCCTTAGTGACTGGGGAAGATGGGATCGCCGCTTTGGAGATTGCGACGGCTGTGTTGAGGGCTGGGAAGGGGCAGCGGACGGTGAAGATTGGGTAGAACTCAGGAGAAACGAAATGCCCGTAAGAGAACATAAGGACAGCGATTATCTGAAAGCGCCCGAGGACATCGCGGCCTATCTAAATGTCGTTTTCGAAGACTCCGATACCGACCACGAGGACTTGATGATCGCGCTCCGCAACGTCGCTGACGCCATCGGCGGCGTTGCGGAACTGGCACGCCGAACCGGCCTGAACCCTTCGGGCCTGTCTCGTGCGCTCTCGGCGCAAAATACCCCGAAGATTGATACCGTTCACAAAATTGTCAGAGCTTGCGGGGTGCGGTTCCAATTCGCTGCATGAACCTGATCCCAAGAGGGAAGATGCCCGCTCATGCCGCCGTCCGTGGCCTCCGCCTAGGTACTCGGACGATAAATTGGGTAGGAGTTGCCTCGCAAATGCCGTTCATTCCGTAGGGCGTCCCTACGCCCTATATCATTTAAGATCTGTAAAGGAATTGACCGTATGAAGTTGCTTATCGGCGGTTTCATCGCGCTGGTGTCGAGCGGTAGCGTCGGTGCGGAGCCGCTGCTGAGGGACGAGTGCGGCTGTCGTCCGGGCAGCCGGCGGTTGGAGTGCAGGTGCGACTGTTTGATTTGGCCGACATGTCACAGACGCCTCAGATGTATTGGACACATCAGACGGACGAGACGGAAGGGACGGGTAAAATCCAGCGTGCGAATTTGGATGGTTCCAACATTGAAACCCTTGTCACTCTTATCACCGGCTTGGAGGCTCTAACCAGCATCGTCATCGCACCTTAGATCTAGGGGATCAGAGAGTGGTAGCGGTGACACCGGAACGGGCAACATGACAGGGGATGAGAGTCCGCTAACGTCCGGGATCATAGCCCTAACCGGCATATTGGTCACCAGTTTTCAGACCATCTCCTTCTCCGTGCTAGTCGGTACGACATCGGTGCCGGGAGAGGGCGGCGGCTTGGTGAAAATCGTAGGTACAACGGTCAGCTAGTGCAGGTCGGCATTAGCTATTGTTCCTAGGCACTTCTGGAATGGCTTCTTCGTATTTGGCGATCCATTGTTCGGCTTCTTCTTCGGTGTAGGAGCCGGTAATGGCATTGTGGCCCGGTAGTTCATTATTTGGCGGTTGGCCGATGTGATCTTCCAGATCCCTTCGTAACTCCTCTGCTTTTTCATCAGACAAGCCTTTTACGAGGTCGTCCACGTTTTTCTGGCTCAGTCCACCTGAGAAAATTACCGTGGATAGATCGGTTTCTTCGCCAATTGCTCCTCTCATACGTTGTGCAAATGGCAAGAATAAGGGTTCCTTACAGCAGGCTCCTCGCATGTCTGTATTGTAAAGAATAGCGTCTTGCAGGTATGGTGTGTTAAGATAGGCTCCTTGCAGGTGTGCTTCGCTAAGATCAGTGCCCTGCAGGCATGTCTCTCCGAGAAAAGTGCCTTGCAGGCCTGCCATAAAAAGAGAAGCTCCTTGCAAGCGTGTCCTCAAGAGAAAAGCCCCTTGCAGGTATGCCTGATTAAGAGAAGCCCCTTGCAGATGCGCCTTTTCAAGCTTAGCCCCTTGCAGGTGTGCTTGGCTAAGCTCGGCCTCTTGCAGGTGCGCCGCGGTCAGGACAGCCTCTTCTAAACGCGCTCCTTTGAGATCCGCTCCGTTTAGCCAAATTCCCTGCAAATTGATGTGGAGACCTTTGAAAACCTCATGTTCCTGTACAAATAGCAACGTCAAAAGGCTTTGGACTTCCTCCGAGGGTTTCGACTTGTGTGTTTCCCGATATTTTTCTTCGCCCGTCGTCCGTCGGATATGGGCACAGAGAATGTCGAATACCGTCTGGCGCAACTCGTTGGTGTCTTGCGCTAGATGGAAGAGTTCATAGGCTCCGCCCAAGCGCACAGAGTCCTTTTCGTGCCCTAGGTGTTCAATGGCGTTTTTCAGGCGATCCTGCTGCTGCCCCTGCTCAGTTTTCAGTACAGCATCGGCCTGCGATTTCGCGGTATCCTCCATCGCCTTGGCGCGTTTGTAGGACATCAGGGCTTGCAGGGCGATCAAGACGCCGCCCATGCTGATTCCCAGAAATTTCAGAGCCTCGTATTTTGCATCCTCTTCTAACCCCAAAGACTCTAGAACACACGCCTCAAGGCTTTTGGAGACTAGGACGGCCACAAAAGCTACCGCCAAGACAATGAGCAGGACGATAAGAAGGAATTGAAGGGTTTGAGATCGAAAAAGCCAAGTCCAAAATCGAGAAAGCATTCTCTACACTCGTTCAGGCGACACGTCGCTCATACAGCACTTTCCCCTCTTCCAGTACCTTGTAGATCAGGGAATATGGGTCATCGCGTTGCTCGACGAGGACTTCTGGAGAGCGGATAACCACATCAACGGGCAGGATGAAACGCTCGGCAATCGCCCGACGAATTGGATTGCCATGCGGTGGCTGTCCTGTGTCTGCACGAAGCACGACCAGCAGATCCAAATCGCTGTGCGCTCCAACCTCTCCGCGAGCATGGCTACCGAAGAGAATGATCTGTTCTGGATCAAAGCGTTCGACAATTAGTTGTGCTATGGCTTGGATCGTGGCGCTGTCGATATGGGCTTCAATGGCATTCACAAGCGCCTCTTGCTGATGTTCGGCGATCTCGGACGCACTTCAAGGGTTGGCTTCAAGTAACAGACCGATCATAGATTCCAATAAGTAAGTTGGGAACGCTGATGTCTTCATCTATTTCATCCCAATGAAGGCCCGTCCCACCACCACTAAGCTCATACTTTTCCCTTTGTTGTTCTGTAGCTTTGTGCAGCCGAGGAAAATAAGCAAGAGGAATCGATAGTTGCCGACCATCGGAAAGAGTCAGCCACATGTTATCGTTATCGAACCAAATTTTAGAAGCCCGTGCTTCAAAGGTTAAAGTGCTCATTCCAGCACTCCTCAATTAAGAATTTTGTTGGTCGAGCCTCTTGATGGCGCTCTGAATTGCACCGACTTCGCGCTCCTCAAAGTACGCCTCACCGCACTGATCACAGACCCAAGCCGGGACTGTGTCGAACACCAAGTGATAGCCGTTGCGATCCGCATGGAAGGGAGCCTTTGAGCGCTTCATCTGACCGTGACAGTGGATGCAATTCATTGTGACTTCCTTGTCCGTAAATCTTGCTCCCGCTGATCCCCCGTTTCGTCCTGTCTAGTCGTGCTATTTGGCAAACTGCATTGGGGGAAAGTACGCGGGGCAGGCATTTCAAAATTAACCTAATGGAGAGATTCAATCTCTTCAATAATTGCGATCAGATTGGGGCCGGTAAATTGAAGATTAGGTGCGGGGATGCGGTTGCGTTTAATGTCAGGCGGGACGTGCTTGTGGTGAGGAAAAGTAGAGGCGAGTGCGGATTCTTCGGGATGAGGGAAGTCATCGTACCAATACAGGCGTTCTGTGCCGCGATAAACTTCGTATCCGTACGACGTGATCAGACCATCTGCAAAATCTAATTCCTCCCGCATCCGCAAGCGGACCCCGTTTGCGAACGTCGCCTCTCCCTCGGCTGTTCCAGTAAAAGGACTGGACGACCAAACGCGAATCGTTGATCGAAGAACGGAAGGACGACTCATGGTTTTAGCCAGAAAGTAACTGTAATCGGCAAGAGATTCGAGGGGATTTTCCGCCATATCAATAAGCAGGTTGTACCCGCAATGCGTCGGCGGGATCGCTTTGTTGGATTTGTTCGCTATAGGCTGCCTTGCGGCGTTGCCAAGTTTCGTAAATGCCTTTCCACCGGCTGAAATCCGTTCGGGTTTCGTCAAAATCGTCGTAGTGCGATAGCTTGCCCGCTTTTAAGATGTTGTAAAAATCTTGGCTGAGAATGCCGTATTTTTCTTCGTAGAGCGTGAGCCGCCGTTCAAGCTGCTTCATCTCAAGGACGAGTTCGTGAAGTTCCATTGCGGTTTTCCTTTCTGGCTAGGGACCATGCTGTAAAATTGATGCGCCTTCCTCTCCCGCCCTACCAGTCCACGACCGACCCGTCGTCGGGGTCGAGGCGAACGCGATAGGGACTTGGTTCGCCGACTTGGTCCATGAGTTTGTCTTCGTCGATGGTGATGCCGAGGCCGGGATCCGTGGGCAAGGGGCGGTGGCCGTTGGCGACTGGTGGCAAGGGTTTGGCGAGTAGGTCTGCGTATTCGTTGTCGCCGCGCTCTTGGATGAGGAAGTTGGGGATGGCAGCGGCGATCTGCAGACTCGCGGCAAGCGAACAGGGGCCTTGGGGGTTGTGCGGGGCCAGCGGCGAGTAGTAGGCCTCGGCCATGCCGGCGATGATCTTCAATTCGGTGATGCCGCCGGCATAGCAAACGTCTGGCTGGAGGATGTGGGCGGCGCGTTTTTCGAGGATTTCCTTGAATCCCCACTTGGTAAAGATGCGCTCGCCCGTGGCAATGGGGATGTGGGTCTTTGCGGCGATTTCGGCCATGACGTCGATGTTGAGGGCTTGGACAATTTCCTCGTAGAACCAAGGATGATACGGTTCGAGCGCCTTGACGAGCAGCAGGGCGGTAGGGGGTTGCACTGCGCCGTGAAAGTCAACGCCGATATCGACTCCGGGGCCGTGTTGTTCGCGAAGCGCTTTGAAGCGCTCGACGATCTCATCGACGAATTTTTGCCCTTCGATGTATTTGAAGGGGGAACGCGACGTGCCCGGCCCTACCTTCATGGAGTTGACGCCGGTCTTTTCGCTCACTTCGCCGTAAACTCTAATCCGCTCACGCGTGGGGCCGCCGAGCAGCTTGTACACGGGCACGCCATAGCATTTGCCGGTGATGTCCCAAAGGGCCATATCAATGCCGGAGGAAATGGCGGTTTTGATTGGGCCGCCGCGATAGAAGGCACCGCGATGGATGGCCTGCCAGTGGTGGGTGACTGGGCGGGGGTCCTGGCCCACTAGGTAGTCGGCGACTTCGAGCGCGCCGGCAGCACAGGCCTTGGCGTCATCCTTGAGCATCTCGCCCCAACCGGTGATGCCCGCGTCCGTCGAGATCTTGACGAAGACCCAGGAGTTTTTGAGAACAAACGTCTCGATCTTAGTGACTTTAATCGCATCGTTGGGTCCGATAGGGGCTTCAGTGCCCGACATGGTGGTACTCCTTTGGCTACGGGTGATCGTTGCAGGGTTCTTACGGCGCAGTAGATACGACCGAAGTTGCGCTGGCAATGCGCCAGCGTCCGTCGAGATCGCAGGCTTCGTAGAACATGCGGAAGCGTCCATCGGCGAGGTCAATCACACACGGCTCTGATGCCTTGGCGGCGTCCCACGGCCCCCCATTGTCGATGCAGATTCCCGGGTCCTTGACCCACTGCAGACCGTCCTCGGAAAATGCGCTGAAGATTCTGCCGTGATACTTTGATCCACTGGGGACCTCTGGAGCCGACGTCCAGCCTGCGTAGTACATTCGGAAGCCGCCTTCGCCTAGGCGCAAAACCTCTGGGGCATAGACGGCATAGGATTCGAGATCTCGGTCTTGGGGTATGCGGACGCCGGGCTCTAACTGGAACACTAGACCATCTTCTGACACAGCGCTGACGATCTTTTTGCTGTTGCCAGCAATATCCGGATAGGGATAGGCACTGGCGTAGAGGCGAAAGCGGGGCCCGCCCTCTCCTGCGGCCGGGTCGAGGTGGAGACAGCGAGGTGCCAGATAGGAGACGCTTGCTCCGGCCAAGCGCAGACCCGGCTCTCGTTCCCAGATCAGACCGTCGTCGGATATAGAACTCACGATTGTGGCTTTGACTTGGCCGTCCCCCTGCTCGGTCTTCCCCTCGTAGTACATGCGGTAGCGGCCATCCGCTAGAGGAATGACATCCGGGCTCCAGATGTAGTGCTCGGCACCCTCTCCACCCGCATCCATTCTGACGCCCGGCTCCTTCTCCCAGCGCTCGGCATCGGTGGAGAAGGCGCTGAGGATGTACCCCTTTGAAGCCGCGTTTGGACGCTCCGGCCCGAGGCCGTGATAGTACATGCGGTATCCGCCGTCCATTTTGACCACGTTCGGAGTGAGGGTGCGGTCAGAATCGAGCGGTCCGTCGGAATCGATGGCGACGGCGGCGTCCTTGATCCACTGAGTGCCGGGGTCCACGTCCTGATAGTGGACGGCCCTCAGCATGTTTGCAGATGTCATTGCGGTTGCTACTTGCGGCCCCCGACCCGATGGCTGCTTGCCGTATAGGTCAGCGTCTGCCCAGGCTGCATCTCTACCACCTGCGTATTCGGCGAGAGGAATTGTACCGCTTCGCTCAATGCGCCGATGTCGGCCGGCTGATTCATAATCGGCCCGTAGTGGCAGGGAATGACGATGTCGGGGCGAATCAGGCTCGCCGCCCGCGCTGCCTCGCGGATCCCCATGGTGTACTGCCCGCCCACTGGCATAATCGCGACCTGCGGTCCGTACATCTGGCCGATGAGCTGCATATCGCTGAACAGGCAGGTGTCGGAGGTGTCGTAGATGGAGATGCCGTTGTCGTAGGCAACGATGAAACCGTTGACCGCGCTGTCGGGGTGGAAAAGCAAGCCCTCCGGCAGTTCGCCGCCGATGACGTGCGGCGATAGCGATTGCGAGTGATGGGCCTGCACCATGGTGATCGTGGCGTCCTTGACCTTGGTCCCGCCGCCGGGATTCAGCGACAGCGACCGCGAGCCCATCTTGAGCCCATGCACGGCCTCGGCGACCGCGCAAAGCTCGTAGTTGCCGACGAACTTGGCCTTGGTGCGCTTGCAGATCTCGTACGAGTCGCCGATGTGGTCACTGTGGCCGTGGGTGGCGATGACGATATCGGCTTTTTTCACCTGACTGAGCTTCATCTTGGCGGTGGGATTGTCGTCGAGCCAAGCGTCGAAGTAAGTGACTGAGCCCTTGTCGGACTCGAAGCGGAAAGAAGCGTGGCCGATAAAGGTGATTTTCACGGATGCCATAGGAATGGTCCTTTCTGTTAGCGTTGGCTTAGATCGTCGCCGAGGTCCGTTGAGTCGAACTGCCCCTTCTCGGCGCAGACGGCGACGACCAGTAATTCGAGGTTTTCTTGCGTGTGGTTATAGAGACCGTGGCTGCCTCCCAGCCGACTGGGAATCGCATCCCACTGCGCGACCTCCTGCGTCTCATCGTCCACTGTCATCCGCCCGCTGCCTTCGATGATGATATAGACCTCTTCGACGCCTTCGTGGCGGTGGTAGCCGAGCGACGTGTTCGGCGGCAACAGACAGTGGGCTAAACAGTAAAAATTGCTGCGGAAGTCCTCCGGCCCCCAGATGAGCCGGCCGCCGACTTCACCCTTGCCGCCGTGCGCTTGGCCGTATTTCAGTGCGCCGCGGTCCAGCCGCCCCACTGGCAGGCGGTCGGTGGATTCCAGTTCGGCACCGACTCGGTCATCGCCCAAGTCGGTCGATTTGGGATCGCCCCCAGGAACCACGCAGTGGACGTTGAACCAGCGCGTCTCGCGGTCGGTGTGGTTGTAGATGGCGTGGATCTCGCCCGAGCGCAGCGGCACTGCGGCTCCGCCCTCGACTACGGCCGTGCGCCCGTTGTGGGTGAACTGCGAGGCGTTGTCAACGGCGATGAAAATCTCCTCGCTGTCGTCGTGGCGGTGGTAGCCGATCCCGCTGCCGGGTAGGAGAATCGCACAGTGGACGAAAGCGAAGGGCGACTCGAAATCGTCGCGTTCCCACAGGCGGTTGAAGAGGATCGTCCCGGCGCCGCCGTGGACGTCGCTCAGTTCCTTCATATCCGCACGGTTGGCTCTCGCTACGCGCATGACGGCCTCATTTCTCGCGGTGGAAGAGTTGCAGGTTCAGTTGGTTCGGCCCCTCGAAGAAACCCAGGGTGATGCCGGTGCCCCCACCGACATCAAAAGGCTCTTTGGTGATGGTGACGCCCTTGTCCTTCAATTCCTGAGTGCTGTCTTCCACGCTGTCGACCTCAAAAGAGATGTGGTGGAAGCCCGGAGGATGCCCCTCGGTCTTTTGCGGCATGAGCTCCAGCAGGATACCGCCCGCGTCGAGGAAGACGTAGTCGTCATCGTCGTCGTTGGCAAAGCGCTCCACCACGGTCAGCCCTAGTTTCTGCGTGTAGAACGCCACTGCTCCTTCGACATCGTCGGTTACGACCGCGATTTTGTGAATTTTGTGTACCATCGAATCTCTCCTCCTCGTTAGCTAACTTGTTCGTGATCGAGGTGCTTGCGCAGCCGTCGCCCGACCACGCCGATTTGGTGCTTGAAGTCTTGAAAAGTATAGCTCGGATGCGATTTCCAGTAGGAATTCCACAGCGCGTCGTCCTTGTCCTTGACCTCGGCCAACTGCGTCAGCGAGCAGCCTAGCTCGGTGCGGCGAAAATTGCGGTAGGCTGGCTCGGTCAGGTAGTAGCCGTATTGGGGATCGGCCACCTCGTAGCCGTATTTGATCATGGAGCGCGGCTTGGCGGACAAATGCGCGGCGCGGGCATGGAGAATCGAGGGGAAGGTCACGGCGAGAGCACCGGCCTTGACGACCACTTTCTGCTGTCCGCGGATCCAGCCCAGCTTGGCGGTCTGCGGCGGCGTGTAGAGCCGTCGGTGGCTGCCGGGCAACAGCATGGTCGGCCCCATGTCTTCCTCCACGTCCTGCGGGTAGTACATGCACAAGATCTCGGTCAGCGGCCGGTCGGCCGTATAGGTGTCGTCCACGTGCCAGCCGCCACCATCGCTTTGTCCACCTTGCGTAAGGTGGTTCCAGAAGCGGAAGGGGCTGATGGCCACCTCCGGCGTCTCCAACAGTAAGGCGATGAATTCAACGACCTTGGCGTGGCAGAGCAAATCGCCGATGCTCTCGCACTCGAAGATGTCGATGCCCCCGAACTGGTGGGCGTCCTGGTTGGTGCGCTCCACTAGCTCGGGCTCGATCCAGCTGTCGAGTACGACGTAGCCGGTGTCGAAAAACTCTTTTTTTAGTTCTTTCCAGTTGGCTTCCATGGCCCCTCCGTTTATTGGCGCTGGCCGTGCGGCGTAAAATCCAACCCCTCGCCGGGCTGGAAGTAGCGCTCTAGGATAAACTCAAAACCGAGTTGGTTGTGGGCATTCTCCATCGGATATTCCACGCTCGGGAAAGACACCACTCGCCACCCATCGGCTAGGGCCGCAGCCGCGCTGACATACGGACATTCGTTTTTGGGGTCAAAGCGGAACTCGCTATCGAAGGGCCCGAAGTAGTTCCACGCGATGACGCCCGCGTCGATGCGGTCTTGTTCGGCCCAGATGTAAAGGAGGTGTTGCTGCTCGCCGCTCCGTAAGTCGCGCAGCGCATCTAAATCCTGCAAGGTGACGCCCGCGCCGCTTAAAATTTTCTCTTGCGACTGGCGTATCCAGCCGTCTATGGCAGTGCTCATGTCGGCCCCAGTAGGTTCAATTTGCGGCAGCAAATATAGAGCGGGCGAACGAATCGCCGCAAGCGCGGCAGGGCTTGGCCGCTGCTAGTCGCGCCCCTATGTTCTGAGCCAAATAAAATCAGGAGGCTGTCATGTCCCATCCGCTTTTCGACCTATCCAATCGCGTCGCCTTGGTCTCTGGTGCGGCCAGCGGCCTCGGCAAAGCCATGGCCACCGGCTTTGCCGAAGCAGGGGCCGACCTCGTCTTGGCCGACATCAATGCCGACGGTTTGGCCACGGCGGCCCGAGAATTAGGTGCCTTGGGCCGCCGCGTCCTCCCGGCGGTGTGCGATATGTCGCAACCCGATCAAATCCGCACCATGTTTGAATTAATAGACGCAAAATACGGCCGCATCGACATCGTGGGCAATGTGGCCGGCAATGCGCGGCGCAACACCCCGCTCGACCTGACGCCCGAGGAGGTCGAGTTTACCTTGCAAAACCTCGTCGTCGGCCGCTTGGTCTGTTGCCAAGAGGCCGGCCGGCGCATGATGGCCTCGGGCAATGGCGGCAGCATTATCAACCTCGTGTCGATCGCCGGCATCAATGCCATGGGCCGCAGTCACCTCTCGTACAGCATGGGCATGGGTGCGGCCGCGCAGATGACCCGCGAGCTGAGCACGGAGTGGGCCGCCAAGGGCGTGCGCGTCAACGCCATTGTCTGCGCCCAGCTAATGAACGCGGACCTAAAGGAGCGCATCGCCGCGGATCCCGGGCTGGGCGAAACCTATTTGCGCGGCCTCCCCATGGGCCGTCTCGGCGACTCCAACGACATCAAGGGCGCGGCGATTTTCCTCGCCTCGGACGCCTCGGCTTGGATCACCGGCGCGATGTTGCCCCTAGACGGCGGCAATCTTTCCAAAAACGCTGGCGGCTCGCATCCGGGAATGCCCAACGCGCCCGCCGAACAGATCGGCCTCTAGGCGATGGATATAGGCATCTGGCAGACCATTCCCCAACCGGCGATTTCCCGCTACTTGGGACTGATGGGCTGGGACTGGATCGTCCTCGACCTCCAACACGGTGCGATGAATTGGGAAACCGCCTATGAGTGCATCTACGCCGCCCGCCCAACTGGTGCCCGCCCCTTGATCCGCACCTCCATCGGCAATCCCGGCGAAGTAGAAAAAGCCCTCGATATAGGAGCGGGCGGAGTCGTCGTGCCCATGGTCAACTCGCGCACCGAGGCCCAAGCCGTTGCCCTCGCTGCCAAATACCCGCCCACTGGAGTGCGCTCGCTGGGCGGCGACCACTATCTCCACTACGGCGACGACTACTTTGAAAAGGCCAACGACGAGACCTTGCTGCTGGTGCAAATGGAACACATTGACGCCGTTGAGCAAGCCGAAGAAATCATGGCTCTGCCCGGCGTCGATGGCTGCTTTGTCGGGCCGGTTGACCTCGCGCTATCGCTGGGCCTGTCGCGCCATCGCTCCAGCTACGAGCAGCAACCTGCCTATCAGGCGGCGATGGAGCGGATTGTCACCACAACCCTTGCAGCCGGTAAAAAGCCCTGCTGCAATACGTATACCCCCGAGGATTTCGCGGCTAAAAAAGCTGCGGGCTTCCAGGCTCTCACCTTTAAGTCGGACCTCGACCTGCTCATGGACCGAGGTACGCAACTATTGGACTGTCTCAAGGGAAGCACAGGAGACTCAGTGTAGCACAGAGACGAAACGAACGGAGATTGCCATGACCCTCACTTGCGCCGAGGTAGATTTCGACCTCAAGCTCGCCGAATTCAAGATCAACGGTTACGCCGTCTTTGAGGACATGATCCCCGAGGAAAAAATCGACCAAATCCGCGAGGCTTTCCTGCCGCTGCTGGCACATATCCAGGAGCGCGAAACCGAGGTGTCTAACGTCGAATTGGGCGACCCGCGCATCGGCCAAGGACGCTTGCAGACGACCAACCGCTACACCCTGACCATTCCGTGGATCGAACCCTTCGCCGACCCGGCCATTTACGAACACCCCGTCATCTTAGAATTCCTCGACCGCTTCTGGCGTCCCGACAGCTACGTCATCACCTGTTACCACTCCAATACCCCCTGCGCGCAGAGCGCCTTCCAACACTGGCACCGCGACACGGGCATCGCCCGCGAGATCCCCCACGTCGGCCTCGAAACCGTTCCGGTGGTAGGCGTCAAGTTTCCCTTGGTCGAGACCTCGGAAGAGAATGGCAGCTTTGAAGTGCTTCCTTCGACCCAATACATAGCTGACCCGAAACTCGAAGGGCGTTACGATGAAATCCTCCTCAAAGGCCACTTTCCCTCGGCCCACCGCCTCAATCTCAAAAAGGGATCAATGTGGGTCCAGGACGTGCGCACCCTCCACCGAGGCACGCCCAACCGCACCCCAGACCCGCGCCCCGAACTCGTCGTCTGCTACTGCCGCGACTGGTTCGCCATCGCGCAAAACATCGAGATGCCGCAGGATTCCTACGAGTCGCTCTCCGAAAAAGGTCAACAATTGCTAAAGCGCTACCGGAAGGTCGATTGGGACTGATCCGCGTTCGCCCCGAGCCACCGCTCAGTCTGCGTTTTTTATTTGCTCTAGAATATCCATCCCCACCCGCTGGCTCCACGCCTCCATCACTCGCCCGAACAGAGGGCCGGGCTTTCCGTCGCCAATGGGCGTATTGTTGATGCGCGTACACGGCGCCAGGCAATAGGGTGTGCTGGTCAACCAAGCCTCGTCGGCATTGACCGCGTCGTAGGGCTGCAAATTCTTCTCAACCCAGCTCAGCCCCAACTCGGGGGCCAATTCCCGTAGCGTCACCAAGCTCACCCCTTCTAGGATATTGCGGCTGGTGGGCGTAAAGATCGCGTCGTTTTCCACCACGACGAAGTTGGCCCCCGAGCACTCGGTGAGGTTACCGTCCAAATCGAGCAGCAGCGAGGTGGCGGCAGGATCGACTGCCTGCGATTGCTTGTCGGCCAGCCAATAGTGCAAGCGCGAGCGGTTTTTGGTCTTGGGGTCAACGCATTGGGGCGGCACGTGGCGGATGGAGGGGGTGACCGCGTGGACGCCCTGCTCAAAATAGGATCGCCACACGGCAAAGGGCAGCGGGAAAGAATGGATGCACAACGTGGGCGTCAGGCGCGCCGATTTTCCAGCGCTACCAGCGTAGATCTGGTTTTCTCCCGGCGTTACAAAGTGAACGACTCCTAAATCCTGTTCGGGACCGATCAGCTTGCTGTTGGTATGGATCAAGTCACGCGTGCATTCGACCAACCCCTCGTGGTCCAATGCCAACTCGATGCCGGCGTATTTGCACGACCGCAAGAGCCGCCGCACGTGCTCCTCCAAGCGAAACGGTTCGTGCTTGAACGTGCGGGTCATTTCGGTCAGGGTGGCCCCTAGTACGATCCCCAAATCGTAGATATTGATATGGGCTTGGGAAGCGGGGACAAAGCCATCGTTGAGATAGACGACTGGTTCATTCATAGTGCGTTACTCTCCTGTGAGTTCAAAGCGGTGTAAAAATTGGCTGTCGAGGTGGAAAAACCATGCACTTGCTCGACCTCGCGCACGGCCAATTCCGTGGCCCACTTAGCCTCTAGTGTATCGGGGAATTCCACTCCGTCTGTGGCGTCCCGCACCAAAATAGTGTTATAGCCCCGCCCGCGCATGGCGCGAACGCCGTAGTCGCGGCCCAATATACACCAATTGGTCGCAAAGCCGGCGAAAAGCAAATGCAGAATGCCGCGCTCTTGGCACAAATCGTGCAGTTGCTGACCGGTGCCCACGACAAAATCCCCTTCCTCCACGGCGATATGGGGCGAAAGATCGAGTTGCCCTGTAAGGCTCTGCCAATAAAGATCAATGCCGGGCTCTTGGTTGCGCGGCCCCCGGAAACAGGCATACGACCCCTGCCGGTTGCGGAACTCAGCCGGCGGCCAACTCGGCGGCGACCCCGGCTCGGGTTCGGGCGTACAGCCTTGGTACACCTCGTACTTATCCGGGAAATTGGCCAAAACTCCGGGACTGGGTGCCTGCACGATGGTCAGGCCGCATTCGCGCGCGCGTCCGATGAGCGGCGCAATCACTTCCTTGGTCACCGCCTCGGCACGCTCGATCCAGCTATCGATGTGATGCACGTTCCACAGGTCGATTAGCACTAGCGCCGTCTGCTCGACCGGCAGGGCGAAATCCAGTTCCCGCACGACGAAATTCTCCTCGCGGCAGGGCACTTCTATGGGTGTGCTGTCTTGGAAGTACTGCACCTTCAGTTGTAGCGTTGCCATTGTTTCTCCTCTTATCCCAAGTCTGCGATCATGTCGTAATTGTTGGTGCCTCCAGCCTCGAAATCGCCCACGCGCCGAAAACCGAATTTAGTGTAAAAGTGGACGGCGCGGGGATTGTCTGCGCGCACGCCGCCCCACAGCAGCATGCGCTGCCGCCCCAGCCGCGGCAATAGCCCGAGCAGATGCTGCATCATCAAACTGCCCAGCCCTTGGCTCTGGTATGCGTCGGCCACGGAAGGGGCCAAGGTGCAATCGGTCTCGTCGTGCAAGGCCAAGCCCAATGCATCGTAGCGCCGGCGGTCCCCGGCGCGTACGCCCAGTTCGACGACGAAATACGCCACGATGCGCTCGATACCCCCCTCCTTGACCCAGGCCAGCATGCGCAGCGTGTGGGCGCTGTCCAATGCGGCGCAAAAGCCATCGGCTGTCTCTTGGTCAAACGGGTGCGGCCCGTACACCCCGCGGGTGGCCTGCGACAAATCGGTGAAGTACGCGCCTAACTCAGCGGCTTGATCAGCGCGCAAAGGGCGGAAGTAAACCCGTTGGCCCGAAGCCAGCACCTCGCTGGACGAAACCAGTTCGGGTCGTGTATCAATCGTATTAGGGTCGATTTGCATGGGGATGTTGCTCATAAGAATTCGCACGCGTTTTGTCTGGATTAGGTGTCGGCTCCCTACTCTCCCAACACTTCCCGGGCAACTCTGAGGATGTTGCCGCCGAGTATTTTGCGGATGTCGTCGTCGGCATAACCGCGTTGCACCATGCCGACCGTGAACAGCGGGAAGTTCGTCCACGTCGTGCTTTGGAACATGCGCTCTTGACGCCACTCTGCGCGTTGTACGGGATCGTTGACCTCCCACAGTGCCTCCCAGCGCGGGCGGCTGCCCGGTCGCGCTGGCACCTTGGCGCTTTCTTCCTTGGCGCGGCAGCTAATGTAAGGCCGATCCGTGCCAATCGTCACGTGATCGACGCCGACGACCTGCACTGCGTGGTCAATGTGGTCGAGCATGGCGTCGATGCAGCCGCTGCCCCCGATAAAGGCCGGTACGTTGGTGATGCCTACGGTTCCGCCCTTGTCGGCAATTGCCCGCATCACTTCGTCCGGCTTGCAGCGATGATGGTGGTTCAGGGCCGCGCAGGCCGAATGGCTGGCGACGATCGGCTTTTGCGATACCTCGGCTGCGTCTAGGCAGGTCTGCCAGCCGGAGTGGGCCACGTCGGCAATCACGCCGACCTTGTTCATCTCGGCGATCACAGCACGGCCAAAGTCGCTCAGACCGGCGTTGGCTGGCTCGGCACAACCGTCGCCGATTGGATTGCGGCGGTTGTAGGTCAGGTGCATCATGCGGCAGCCGAGCTCGAAGAACTGGCTGATGAAACGCAACTCCTGCTCGACCGTAGCCTGCTCTCCTGGGAGGGGCACGCCGTTACACGTCTGATAGATGCAGTGCCGTCCAGCGGCTTTTGCGGCGACGATGTCGTCGGGGAAGGCAGCCCGCGCCACGTGGTCGCGCATGCGATCCGTCAGATGGGTATAGTGCGCCAGTCGCCCCAACATGCGCATGGGGTTGTTGCCCTCCTCGCCGGCGTTTTGAAAGGCGCACGTCACCCCGGACGCCTTCCAAGCCCCCAGATACTCGGCCTTTAGTTCGTCGTCGTAGGCCCAGCGCGTCATTCGCATCTGCTCCGACAGGTACTGTAGCTCGACCTCCGAGGCCCGCGCCTCCACGGCCTGCGCCATGACTTCGCCGTCGATTGGCGCTATCACCCCGAGGCTGTACGACTCGCACACGATGGCGTCGCGGTGCAAGGCCAACCCGTGCTCCAACTGCGATGCGGATGGTTGCAGGATTTCGAGCGCTATAGCCCTCGCTTGCTGGATGTTTTCTTCCCAGGTAGTCACTGATTCTTCCCTTTCTTCGTATTGGGGAACAGATGGGGATGGCCGGTGTAGGCGCGTTCGCCACGCACGAGGATTTTTTCTGGATCGTCCTTCAACACGTCGTGCGAGTCGTGCGCGCGGTAGCCAAGGGTCATGCTGCGCCGCGAGCCATTGCTGCGGTTGACGTCGGCACCGTGGAAGCAGCAGTCGTTGAACAGTAGCACACCACCCGCTGGCATGGGCACGGGCAGCGAGCGCTGGTATAGCGGGTTGCGCCGGAAATCGCCGCCGGGGCGGCGCGGCTTTGTGAAGGGTCGCAAGTGACTGCCCGGGACGAGATGCACACAGCCGTTGTCGATGGTGGATTCTTCTAAATAGATGAGCGCGGTGATCAAGGTCGGCTCGTACAATTCCTCGCCGGAGTGCCACGGCACTGGGGCCGAGTTCGGTGGACGAACCATGATGTGGTTGTGCTTGTTGGTCAGCAGTTCGATGTTGTCGCCGAGTACGCCCGCGAGGGCGTTGAGTACGATCGGGTGGGTTGCTGCTTCGAGGTACACTGGATCCCGCGCTAGGACTTTCGACAGGCGACGCACATCTTGGGGCGTGCGCGAGGTGGTGCCGGTCTCCCACACGACGGGCTCCGCTAGGGTTGCGATCTGTTCATCCGTGACCGCGTTCAGGCGAGCCACCAGCTTTCTCGGCAGAGGCCGAGCTACTCGGTGGAAGCCGTTGTGGCGGAAGTACCAGGCTTCTTCCTGCGTCATTCTGTTTTCCTTCTCACGGGGCCGACGACTGGGCCGTTAGGTAGCCAACAATCTCGACCTCCCGTGCTTCTGTCAAGCGTTTTCCGATCATCGGTCGGCTCTCGTCGAGTGTCGGTTGCATAGCCTGCGATAAGCCGCTTTTATCCAAATTGTACGCAGACTACGGATTTATTCGTAACTATTTTTCTTGACATAGCTCATATTGTAATAATAATTCTCATTGAATAATCGTTTTGGTGGGAAATTTCATGGTTGAAACCGCCCAAGAGAGACCGACATCTAGGCCCGCCGGGTATGCCGCACTGATCGAGTGGTACAACCTCGATACCATCCCGAATTGGCACCAATCCAAAGTGACTACCAGCGGAATCCACCGGGTCAACGCCCGTGAAGATGTCATCGAGGAAATCTACCCGCTCAAGTACTGGCCTGGGGAGACACTGGGCAATCACCTTGAATTCGCGCTCAAGTACGACGGGACCAATCTCGCGATTCTCGCTAGCTTGTTCGAGAAGATGGAAGCGGATGAACTCCTCGAATACGTCCAGTCCAAACCGACTGGTAAGTATGCCCGGAGATTGTGGTTCCTCTACGAGTTCCTGACCGACAAGACCCTGCCGCTGGACGACCTGACGCGAGGAAACTACGTCGATCTACTCGAACCGGACGCGTACTACACAGTTGCTCCTGCCCGTCCAATCCGCCGTCAACGGATCAACGACAACCTGCTCGGCGACCGTCGATTCTGCCCAACTGTTCGCCGCACTGCGATCCTACGAGACTTTGAAACGGCCGACTTGCCCGCGCGATGTCAGCGCATCGTGTCTCATTATGATCCGGCCTTGCTCAAGCGCGCTCTTGGCTACCTGTACACCAAGGAGACCAGATCGTCGTTTGCAATCGAACAGATCAATCCCTCCTCGACCCGAACTGAGCGTTTCGTGGCGCTGCTGCAACTGGCGGAGCAAGAGGACTTTTGTCGCAAAGCGCAGTTGGTCGAGGTGCAAAACCGCATTGTCGATGCACGGTTTTGCGAGGCCGACTACCGAGCGACCGAGAACTTCGTCGGGGAGACGGTCGCTTGGCAAAAAGAACACATCCACTTTGTAAGTCCGGTACCTGCCGACTTACCCGACTTGATGGAGGGTCTGCTCGCTGCCCACGAACGCATGGAAGCAGGTCAGGTGCCTGCGGTGATGCAGGCCGCGGCCATCGCCTATGGTTTTGTCTTTCTGCACCCCTTTGAGGACGGCAATGGCCGAATCCACCGCTTCCTGATCCACAACATTCTCGCCCGCCGTGGTTTTACACCCAAGGGCGTCATGTTTCCCATCTCGGCAACCATGCTGAGGAATGCCGCCGACTATGATGCTTCCTTAGAAGCATTTTCTCACAAGCTGATGCCCCTGATAGAACACACGCTCGATGCCGATGGTCGCTTGATCGTGCACAACGATACCGCCGTATGGTACCGCTATATCGACATGACGCCGCAGGCGGAGGCGCTTTTTCGCTTCATCGAGCAGACCATTGATACGGAACTCGCCGCTGAACTGGCGTTCTTGGCCAACTACGACGAGACCAAGAACGCGATCCAAGAAATCGTGGACATGCCCGACCGGCAAATCGATCTCTTCATTCGCTTCTGTCTGCAAAACAAGGGCCGCCTTTCCGCACGCAAACGCGCAACGCACTTCGACTATCTATCGGCCGAAGAGATCGCTTCCATGGAACAGGTCCTGCAATCCGAGTTCGGCTGTGAGATGGTGCCGTCGGGTGATTAACCGCGACTAGCGCATCCACGACGAGTAAGCGTGGTATCTTTACTTTTTCATTAGACGGAGGAACAAGACATGACAGAGAAACTATACGAAGCTGCTTTTCCGTATGCCGAGGACGTCCTCGCCTTGCCGGTGGAAGACCTCGACCAAGCCGCGAAGTGGTACGGCGCGGCCTTTGGACTCGTCGAGGTCGAAAGGCGCGATGATCCTGTGCGGACGGTCGTTCTCGAACGCGATGGTGTGCAGATTGGGTTTGCGGTCAATGGCGGCGACGCCAGCCAAGAGGGCGCGGCTATTTTGGTGAGCGACATCCACAAGGTCCGCGACGAGATAGAGGCGAATGGGATCGAGACGGGCAATTGGCGAGTGGACGAGCACGATGGCAAGAAATATCAGGTTTTCTTCGTAGTCGCTCCGGACGGGCTTTGTTACTACTTCCACCAGCCGATTGAAAACGCTGGATAGCGATTGTTGCGATTAATCGGGTCGGCTTACGTCGATTACGCAGACTGAGATTTTGCGCGCTTCGTCGGGAGATAAGGTTGATTCGAGTCGCTTTTTCAGCTCTTCGGCGTTAGTGGGGCGGGTGCCGGAGGGCGGTGGCTGTGTGCGGTCTTTGCCGAACCAGAATACTAAGTAGATGCCGTAGCCGTCTGTATTCGAGTCAATCGTGTACTGGGCGATCAATTGGTTTCGTAGAGAGCTCCAGAGCTCTTGATGAGAGTTCTTTTTGATCTCCACCGGCACCTGAAAATTCCCGTATGAAACGCGTATGTCGACTCGCTTTTTGTTGATGTACTGTACCTCGGGTTCGGAATTGGGGAAGTGCAGACGTAGATCACGGAGCAGTGCATCTCGACAGGAATTCTCGTGCTTCGGAGTTGTAGGTTTCTGGTTTTTGTCCTCGTTCCAGTACGGACGCCAATAATTGGCATTGTTCGTACTGATTCGATCCGCGATCTCATCGAAGCGATCCACCAAAAGAGCTGCAAGGTCGGCGGCGTTGGCGGGCGTACCGTCATTCAACGTCTGGCAGACCTGCTCGATAGTGTGGTGGCGATAGCTGGCGTCTCTCCAAGTCACCCGTTGGGCATCTTGAGCCTGGGAGAGTACGTCGCTCCAAGCCGATAACTCCGGGTCGGCGAGAAGCGCGGCCAATGCTCCGCTCGCGTCTTTGGTGGAAGAAGCGGCGAGGTTCTGGATGAGCAGGCGGACAAGCTTGGAGGCTTTTATTTTATGTCCAACATATTCTGACTCATCACCCCGTAGATTACCGGGGCCGACATAGCTACCAACAAGACGGATGAGGAGTTCCAATAACGGAATCTCCAACTCATCGAACGAGAACAGCACACGATCTTGAAGGGGAAAAAACTCCGCCAAGTGCGGAACTAGACGCTCATGGTACTGTACAAAGTCTCTTAGGAGATCATTGTAAGCGTTTGGTGAAATGATGATTCCTGCCGCCAACCAATGCCCGCGCTGGGCAGCATTCATGCTCTTCCGGGACAGCTTCCTTTCGATCAGTTCCTGAAGCGATGATCTATCGGCGTGCTGAATTGCGGCCCAGAGCAGATAATCCAGTGATTGAATCTGCTTCAGCTTGCAGCGAATCGGAAAGGCGCGGAGCAGGGGCAGGCTCGCGTACTGGGCGACTTGAGCATGATCTGGATCGTGTGCGAGTTCAAAGAGCTTATATATACGCTCACGACCGCCGCGAAATTCACAAATGGCAAATTGCTTCTGCACCTCAGCAACGATCTCAGGACGCGCTGCAAGCAGTCGCCGGTACCATTCGGGTCGATAATCCGTACAGTAATAGAACGCAATTGCCTTACGAATCCGATCGTCGCTCCATCGGGATGGATCTTCTTCCGGAACTGTCCTTTCGAGTTCCTCCAAGCCCGCGAGAAAAGGTAAGCTAAGATCGTGTATGCGGTCTCTTTCTCGAAGGCTGAGAATCTCATTGATGTCCGGAACGTCCTCCCGATCGATCACTCCTTGAAGGCCCAAAAGCGTGGCATCAATCAAAGCACGGTCGCCTCGTAACAGTTTCGCAATGATCTCTGGCCCATCATCGCCGCTAAGATCGTAGAAGTGTCCAAAGTACAAATTGTAGTGTCCAAAGTACACCAGTGCTAAAGTGTAAAGTAGGGCGGGCTCGGCTCGGTTTTCACTTAGTGCGTCCTTGTTGGAACGAATATAAGCAAGCCATTGCTCCTGCTGCTGCTGCCGTTCCTGCTCCTGTTGCTGCTCTTTTTGCTGCCACTGTTCCTTGAATTCAGTTTCCTTGGCGATTGAATCAAGCAGTCGATCCAAATACGCCTTCGATGTCTCGTTTCTCTGTGTGTGTTCTTGCAGGACTTCGAGCGACAGGCCCTTTTTGAAAGCTTGCATGAACAGGTGTTCGGCAATTAGTGGTTTGGTGTCCGCCAAGGCGTCGGCCTGTCTCAGACACCAGAGGCCGAAATCGGACGGTGGACTGGCACCGTACAAATGGTTTTGGGCTTTGATTGCATGCCGCCTGAATTCGTCGGATTCGGGACACCGGGACAGCCCCTCCATGAGGATGGCCTTATAGATATTGGGACGCTGCTCCAGCCACGAGTGTATCTCCTGAATGGCTTGGTCATCGAGGCTGTTTCTCATCCTCTCAGACCTCGCGCTGAGCCAATCGTACAGATGCTCCGTGTCCAGTTGGTCTCCATACGTTTTCAGACCGCAAGCTAGGAGTCTGAGAGGAAGATCGTTCAAACGCCGGACATCCAGAACAGGCTGCAAGTCGGGAAGGCGTTCGTGCAGATGGTCGAGGAGTTCGGCCACCAACTCGTCCGAGGACTCGAGAAGGTCAATCTCCCAGAACATAGTGTACCTTCCGATAAAATTGGGGTCTCCTTGATCGGTAAAGTAGTCCCACACCTCCGATGGCGGCAGATCGTCGGGGTAGAGTTGAGTCAGCAAGGCTCCGAGAAGCTGGTTGTCAGTATCGGGAAGACTTCCGGCATGAATATCTGCCAGCAGTTCTTTGAGCTTGCCCGTTTTTTGGGGACTGTCCGGGCAGTTGTGTATGAAGGCGTTAAGGGCGGCATAATTAACGTCCTGACACCGCGTGTCGTCGCGGACGATTTCGAGCAGAAGCTCGGAAAGCCTCGGCAGGCGTTCACCTTCCCTCAGAACGCGCAGTACGAAATCGGTAAACAACTGATGCTCTTTTTCCCGACTGGGATCAGTCAGAATCGCCCTGAGCGCGGGTTCCATGTCGGGCGTAGCAAGCGCACCAAAAGCCGCAGCCGTCCTCCATACGGAATCGAGCCGGATCCCCTCACGGTTCAAGGATTCGAGGAGCGCACGTTTCTCATCGGTGGAGAACTCGCGAATGTCGCCGTATAGCCCGACGCCAATGGGATCGCGTTCGATGAGGTCCGCCCGGGCGTCTTCGCAAAGGGCCGCGAGCCAAGCGGACAAGCCCCTCATCTCCGTAACCACGGTTCCGTCCTTTCCCTCAATCAGGGCGATTACACGCCGCGCTGGGAGATCTTTTTCGATGATTCGGGCAAGGTGCCGGGCACCGAGAAATTCGGCGATGTGGCGATGGATCGGGGTGAAGCGGTTATTAGATGCGCCCTTGAATAACTTCGTGGCGAGTGCGGGACGGAGCATTTCGGGACTGTCGTAGCCGCACTGGTCCAGAGTGGGATAACCTTCACTCGGCTGGCCTCGTAACGTATTCGTGTACCCAGCCGCGCCCGAAATCAATTGAACGGCACAAAGCCGCCCAGCGGCGTCTAGAAGCTGGGCGGGTGCAGGTGGACTATTTGACGCCTGTGCCGCTTGATGTTCCTCGTTATGTTCGCGAACCATCTGGCCGCAAGCGATCTCGAAAGTCTCTTTGCGACTTTTTGGCCACCCGCCGCCTTGGGTGACAACATCGGCCAACATCTTGAGGGTCTGTGGATTCTTCAGCAGTTCATAAACTCTCCGCTCTTGGGCTAAGGCGATGAATGCCTGAGCATCGCCGATATCCGAACGGTCGTTCAGGATGTCAGCGATGTCCGAGTCCGTCAGGGGATTGAGCCGCAGGACCGTCACTTTAGAGTCCGGCGAAACGGATTCCAAGTGCTTCTGATCGTTTGCCCCCAGCCAGTCCGCTTCTCGACACGAGAGGCGAAAGCGCGGCTTTCCGAGTGCGTCGAGACGTCCGTGGATTTGGTCGAAGGGTGTGCGAGCGTCGTTCGCACCGACGCGGGTTTCATCGAGTCCATCGATAAAGAGCGTCTTGTCGCTCCATTCGGGATGGCTCTGCGGATCGAAGGTCAGGAAGTCGCGGGCTGTAATCAGGTAGGCTTTCTCCCCAAGCGCCTTGCGCTCGGCCTCAAACGCAGTCGTCTTACCTGCCCCAGGATCGCCGAGCAATGCATAGGCCGGTGTATCCCGGAACGCTTCGAGAGGCCGAGACTCCTTCTCCCGATGCTGATCCTCATTTCCTGCCGAAATCTCGGTACACGTACGGGGAACGATTATGTTCATGCTTCCTCGAACCAGTAATGGGCGGGCGCCGTGAGAAACTCATTCAGCGGTATCCCGCCTTCCCCAACGAGCAGCAAACGGTAGGGGCTAAAGCACCGTTCAAACTCGTCCATGCCTCCCAAGGGCATCCGCTTCGCGCCGCTTTTCACTTCGATGGCGACGATCCGAGCGCCCCGTTGCAGGACGAAATCGACCTCGTGCGACCCGTCTCGCCAGTAGTGAAGACGGGTGTCGGATGCTGCGGTGTTAAACAAATGCGCGCCGACCGCGCTCTCGACGATGCGCCCCCAGAAGCTGCGGTCCGCCTGTGCCTCAGCGAAGGAATACCCCGAACCGGCGGTCATCAGGGCCGTGTTGAGCACATTGAGCTTGGGGCTTGAGGCGCGAACTCGATGCACTCGGCCCGCGTATTTCGGCACCCCGGCAAGCAATCCGGCGCTCGCGAGCAAGTCGAGATAGCGTGCTAGGGTGGTCGTATTCCCGGCGTCTTGGAGTTGTCCCAGCATTTTGGTGTACGACAGGATCTGCCCGGAATAGACGGCTCCCAACTCAAAGAGCCGCTTCAGCAGAGCCGGTTTGTCCACCCGGGTCATGGCGAGGAGGTCACGCTCGATATTAGGCTCGACTAGCGCTCCGAGGATATAATTGCGCCACCGATCCGGGTCCCGAACGAATGGAACCGCGCCTGGGTAGCCGCCGAAGTAGAGGTAGCGCGGCAAGTCGAAGTCGAAGGCCGCGGACATTTCGTCGAATGACCAGTGCGTGACGCGGATAGATTCAAAGCGGCCGGCGAGGCTCTCGCTCAATACCGATTGCATGAGTAGTGGGGCCGAGCCGAGGATGACCACGTGCAAGGGACAACCTCTGGCGCGGTCGGCGTCCCACAGCCCCTTGATAGTTTCCGACCACTGGGGAATTTTCTGAATCTCGTCGAACACCAGCACGAGTCCCCCCAATTGTTCCGCCTCGCGCCGGGCTTCTTCCCAGTGGCGCACCAGCCATTCCGCGTCTCGCACCTGGGGTGCAAGGAAGGTCGCCTCCGTGGCAGCAGATGGGACGCGAAATTCGGTAGGGTCGGGTTCATCGACAGCCAAGTAGCGGCTTTCGAGGTCGATTTGCCGCAGTGCTTGGCGCACAATAGTAGTCTTGCCGGTTTGGCGCGGCCCGAACAGGGCGATAAGCTGCCGGGGTGGCTCGGCGAGCCGGCGGAGGAGTGTGGCGACTTGAGGACGTTGGAAGGGTGTCATACAGATTAAATTACGCTACTGAGTAATTTTACTCAATAGCGTAATTAGGCGTAAAACTGGTCAGTGTGATTGGGCTTGGCGGCGGCTCTCTAGCCAAGGGGGATCCAGCACTTCTGGAGGGATGCCGACAGCAGCGGGTGGATTAGCTGCGTTTATTGGACCGCCGCCGACAAAGACAAGAGAATTAGAATTAGAGACATTTACTACCTGACTGTAATTCGAGGGCACCGCCGATTTCTACGGCGAAGTCTAGGATAACGGCACGGTCTTCCACTGGTAATTCGAAGGCAGCGGATTTTTCCAAGCATCGGTCGTAAACTTGGACTTGGAGACGCTCGCCTTCGACTCCTTCTAGACGAGTGTAGAGGCGCTCTTGGGCACCGCCGTTGAGGATCCACATCCGGCGGATGTCCTTCGATGGCACTGCGAGTACGCCGGGAAAGGTGGGGGTGAAAGCGCCCCAGAGTGCTTCGTCGCCGAGATGCAGGGAAAAGAGAGAGTGGTGCGAATCGGCGCTGAGGAGTTGCTGGTGGCCGAAGAGCAACAGGTCGCGGTGCTGGCGGTAAAAGGCGAGCCAAGCGCGGGTGATGCGCTGGTGCTCTGGGGGCAAAGCGCGCAGGTCCATCGAGAGCATGGGCACGGCACTTGTGATGAGGCTGGCCATAAAGCGGGCGACGTTTGCGGGGCTTTCCTCGGGTAGCCAATAGGCTGGGTCCGTGTGTACGGCCACGTTGCCCTCGCGGCCGGCTTCCGGGTTGAGGATATAGCTTTTGAGCCGAGTACACATGCGGCGGATGTGGTCGGGGTCGAAGGGTGCGTCTTGGGCGCGGTGGCTGGTGGCAAAGGGCCGGGTGACGAGAGTCGAGTAGTTCATGCGGTATTCGAGCAGGGCGTCGGCGCGCACTTGCGTGGCGACACGGTAGATGCCTTGGAGCAAGTCGTACACGGCCTCGCCGTAGTCGGCGATATCGTGCTCGTGGTCGGTGGTGCAGGGGAGGCTGGCGCGGTCTTGCAGCGGGTCGATGAAGTCGATCTTGAGGCCGTTGCAGCCGTAGGTCTGCATCAGGTGTTTGACCGTGCGATAGGCGTATTGGCGCACCGCAGGGCAGCGGGGACAGAGGAAGTTATTTGCGTCGTCGGAGTCTGCGGATTGGAAGCGGTGCTCTTGTATGAAGGGCACGTCGGCCAGACCGCTGATATTGAACAGCGGTGCGCACCACAGCAGGATGGTCAAGCCCTGAGACTGCACCTCTTCGACGAGGCTCTTGAGGTCGGGGAACTTGCTTGCGTCGGGAATGTAGTGGCCGGTGTCGGGGTCGAAGCCGTCGCCTTTGAACCAGCCTGCATCGACGATGATATTGCCGATGCCCCATTCTTTGAGCAGGGGCACCATAGAGCGGATATAGTCGGCATCGACGTCGTTTTTGATGCCGTACCAAGAGCACCAGACCGGCTCCCACACCGAGGGCGGCGCTGACGGCAGGGCGACTTTGTGCAGCTCGTCGTAGGCGCGCGAGAAGGAACGCACCTCGTCGAAGATGGGGCGGTCCTCGCAGGACAGGTAGAGCGTCTCTTCCCAGACGCTCGTCTCGCGAGGAGCGGGATCGAAGAGGCGCTGCAAGGACATGTTGGCGTCTTCGTCGTAGCAGCTATGACGGGTATCCGCCGCATGGACGTGATCCATAAAGCCCATGCAGAAGCGGTTCTGGTCAAAGCGGTTTAGCGCGGCGACGAAGGGGAAGGACCAAGAGGTGAAGGTGCGCTCCTCGACGCCCCAAGGCAGGCTGATTAGGTCGCGCTTGCCGATGGCTTCGTGTAGCACGGGTACGAAGATGCGGTGGAGGTCTAGGCTAGGGACTGCGGCTTCTGCTTTGAATGCAGTGACTTTGAATGGGCTGCCATCTACCCGGCGCAATTGCAGTTTCAGCAGCAGACTTTTGGGGCCGAGTGGCGTTTCAGTGCAGGAGTATTCGTAGTGGTCATCCGCATCGGTGCCGGACTTCGGCGAGCTCAGTCGAGTCGTGGCGTCGAGTTGCCGGTCGCCCAACGACGGGTCCGCCGCGAGGGTGACGGACAAGGAGATGCCGTTGAAGCGGGTAGCGTAGCGCATAGAGGTCTCTATCTTGCACTTCTTTTAGCAATTGCCAGAAAGTCTAGCCGAGTGGGAGCAGGTTGAGGTGGCGTGTTCTTGATTTGCAGAGCGATAGCGCCTACTTTCGTCGTAGCCCTAGCCCACTTGCGAGTAGTGAGTGACTAGGCTTCGTTTGCGATTTACGCTCTGGGAAACACTCCTGTGTAGTATAGGTAACCCCCCAGCTTTTAGAAACAGTACATAAACATCATTCATATCCCAATCTATACCGCTCGGCAGCGATACGTGGGCATAAAATTTGCCCCTACTTAAAAAAATAAATGACTACACTACTCCTTTTTCCCGATTTGCGGTCCACCGCAGAAAAAGACGAACGATCTGGCACGTTTGTAGATAATATGAAACTGCCCATCCACCGCTGGTTCAAGTATTCAGCCGGTTTTTCCGTGCAGTGGGTAGAAAATGTGCTAGCCGATTACAGGATCAAGATCCAGCGCATCCGCGCAAATCGAAAGAGGCGCGTCGAGTCATACACACGTTGAAGTTGCATTGGATCAGCTTACCCAAAGGCAGTCCGGCTGATAATCCGGTCGAAACCCTCTTCAGCGATATCCAGCAGAAACAGCGACGATGCGGATGCCAAGACCACACAGCACCGCATTAGTGCCCATCTGCGAGGACGGAACCGACGAAAGAATCGACACATTCGACTGGCAGCAAGTTCTGGACAGAACATTCGAACCCTGGGATGGAGCTATCCTTGTTGATACCGCCAAACAAACAGTAGAAGCGAGCGTATCGACGATTAAGGAGTTGCTGAATTGATGGTCCTATGCATACTGAAGAGTTAGCATGGCAAGGCAACCACTACAAGTGATCGTGATACCGTTCAGAAAGAGTGAGAATGTCGGATACCAGTTTGCCGTCTTCCATCGGGCGGATGACTCTATGTGGCAGTTCATTGCAGGTGGTGCCGAGGACGATGAGACGGCAGAGCAAGCCGCGCGGCGTGAAGCGGAAGAGGAAGCAGGCATTCCAAAGGGGGCACGTTTCTTTCGGCTGGATTCTCGTGCATCCGTCCCAAAGACGGC
>JAPPEF010000036.1:8022-10305 GCA_028875335.1 Gemmatimonadota bacterium | reverse complement strand
CCTTGTCGGACCTAACGGGGCTGGTCAAACCTCAGACGGGACTCAGCATCGACGTAACCTCACAAGGCGTATCTCCGCGCCTTGGCCTAGAGCTGTTTCGTCCGATCGAGTGGCACCAAACGGATCGTGCCGGATGGAAACTTTTGTTCGACCGACTCGTGGAGAAGGAGTGGTGCCTACCGGCCAAGGCTGACGGACTGGCTGAATGGCCCGGTATAGAGATCTTCTTTGGCCAAGATGGCGTGTACAAAGTTCGTCAGACCATCAACCATATCAAGCTGGTCATTGACCGAGGCGCTGTCCGCGTCAAGGGGTACGCCGCTGTGGATGTGCTGCGGACCGCTCCATAGCTGCACGCCCTCCACACGTACTTTACTTACGCACAATGGCTAACGATTCACACAAGCAGTCTGAAGGGGTGCTGAAATGCGTAGCCTAGATTTATCCAACCTAGAAACCGATGACAAGGCGCTGGAAGAAGCCAGTCGCGATTTCGGCCGCACAGTCCAAAAGCGACCCCGTGCCATAGCTCGCCCGCATTCGGCACAGGACGTGGTGGAGATTATTCGCACATCAAATCGGGAACGTATCCCGGTAACGTTTCAGGGCGCAAGCCATTCGCAGAACGGCCAATCGTTGAGCGATAACGGAATCCTCGTCGATATGAAGGGGCTCGACAGGATCGGCGAGATAGAAGGCGGCGAGATTCGGGTGCAGGGCGGGGTTCGGTGGCGCGACCTAATCCACCAGGTTTACTCTGAAGGCTACTTGCCGCCGGCCCTTACCACCCATCTGAGTGTTACCGTAGGCGGTACCCTCTCTGTGGCTGGCCTCAGCATAACCTCCCACCGGTACGGCTCACAGACGGACAATGTAGCCGAGTTGGAAGTTGTAACCGGAGATGGCAAACTCCTGCGCTGCTCCCCTGAGATCAATTCTACTCTGTTCGACTGTGCCCGCTGTGGATTGGGACAGTTCGGCGCGATTACAGAAGCCTGCATCCGACTGCGCCGAGTGCTGCCCAGTGTGCGGACTTATACTCTCCTCTACGAGGACGTCCGCGTCCTGATGCGAGACTTGGAGGTCCTAGCCGGTGCGCAGCGCTTTCAGTATATAGACGGATGGTGCTTGCCCGTTCCCCGCGACCTGTGGCAGATGGCATCCGGCCAACTGTTCGCCCATCGAGTCTATGAGGTGTCTCTGAGCGTGGAGTGGGATGAGGAGCCGCCCGACCAAGAGGAAATGTTGGGCGATCTCCACTACACCCACTTGAGCGGCTGCTCCGATTATCCCACTCTAGGGTTTGTCACCCGTACGGAGACGAGTTCCTTCTCCTACGATCGGGCGGGCGGCTGGGGCAAGCCGGGCTCCGGACAGGAAACGCATTCCAGCGGCTTAAAGTGGTTCGATGACTGGGGACAGTCGCATCCCGGTACGGAGGGGGTATTGCCCTGGGATGCCTTCCCGGACTTCATAACGGAGGTGACCGACCAGCTTCCGGGGCCCGTTGCGCGGACGGCGCGAATAATGCTCGGTCCCTTCCGCGGCGAGCGTTTCAAGTCGCCGCTGTTCATGCGCCCGGACGGAGAGCTTCTGATGGGATACGGCATCCTCATCGAGACGCCTCAATCAGAGCTGGAAGAGATCCTGCCGATACTAGCCAAGGAAAGCCGCCGCATCATAGACGCGGGCGGCAAGCGCTACCTTTCAGGCTGGTTAGACTTCGACCGCGAAGGATGGCAGGAGCACTACGGGGAGCAGTGGCCGAGGATGTTGGAGTGGAAGCAGGAGTTCGATCCTAACAAGATCCTCAACCCCGGCGGAATGCCCTTGCAGTGATAGACATATCTAGAAACAGGGATCGGTCCCTGTGGCTGCCCTTTGTTGGGCTAGGCCACGCCAGCGGATGCCGCTCTGCCCCCGGATTCTGGCCGACCTCTTTGGACACTAAACCCGGGCGGGCCACTGCCCGGGTTTGCTATGGACCTAACGATGGGCTCGATGGGCTCCAGCCTCCCCCGGCAGCCTGTGCCAGTTCCGCCTCGGTGAGGCGGTCCGACAGCGGCAGAACGAAGTGCGCGGTGGTGGCATCGTCCTCATGCACCTGAACGGTGAACCCTTCCGGGATGGAGACGCCCAGCTCGGCCGAGATTACGGCCTTGGGGTCGTCAAGCAGACACGTCCTGAAATCCTCGTCCGCTGCGGCCTTGGCCAAGATGCGGGCCTTCATTTCGCTCATAGTTTGCGTTGCCATATCGTGCTCTCCTAGGGTCTATGCTGCGT
>JAPPEF010000036.1:0-7899 GCA_028875335.1 Gemmatimonadota bacterium | reverse complement strand
TATGATTTTTCCAAAGACGAAGAGAAAAACGAAAAACGCCCCGACTCATCTTGAAAATCGGAGCGCTTTTACATACCCTAAATTTCAAACGCAACCACTACCAGATATTCAGAACGGGATTGTCAATCGTTGTCAATGGCAGCATCCGTCTCGGGATTGTATAGCCGTCTGGAGCCAAGGCAGGGTCAGGTCATCTGTCGAAGCGCCATGTCTCGGAATACACCCTCCTCGGCCATGAGTTCGTCAAAGCTGCCCTGCTGGATCATCCGGCCTCCTTGCAATACATAGACTCGGTCCGCTTGGCGGATGGTGGAGAGGCGATGGGCGCTAACTATGCGCGTCACCGAGAGCTTTTCTATCTCCTCCATCACCCTTGCTTGGGTTTCGTTGTCAAGCCAGTTGGTCGCCTCGTCCAGCAGCAGGACGCTGGGATTTCTCACTAGGGCGGCAGCCAGCATGATGCGCTGCGTCTGCCCGCCGGAGAACGCCGAAGATCCCTCTGAGGTGATGGTGTACATACCCATCGGCATCGCTTCAATGTCATGGTCCACCGAGGCCAAGCGCGCCGCCCGCCAAGCGTCTTCCACGGTCAGGTCGTCGCCCGTTCCGATGATGTTGTCCAGCACCGTCTGCGGGCGCAACGAGGCATCCTGCACCACCATGCCTACCCCATTGCGCACGGCCTGCCGGTTGAGCCGCTCCAAGTCGTGGCCGTCGTAGTGAACCGCGCCGGATAGCGGGCTTTCCAGCCCCAGCGCCAAGCGAAGTAGAGTGCTCTTGCCGGAGCCCGACTCCCCGACCAAGGCGATGAACTCGCCGGGACGGGCGTGGAGGGATACGTCCTGCAGGATTAGGGGACTGTCCTCACTGTAGCGGAATGTCACCTGGTCAATGCGCAGTTCGCCCTGCAGGTCCAGCATCGGGGTATCGGCGACCACCCTCTTGGGGCACTCGGTTAGGATGGGTTCCGCCTGTTCCACAGTAGGCAGGATAGCAGCAATGGCAGAGAAGGATAACCCGAGCTGGGCCACTGCTCCGTAGAAGACCATAAACGCGGCATAGACCGCCAGAAAGCTGCCAACCGCCAGTCCATACTCGCTGCGGTGCAAAGCCGCGGCAAACAAAGCTGCCACGGCAAAGAACGGCGCGGCCGAGGTAAACGCTATCAGGTGTTCGTTCAGCGTGCCCAGTTGCATCTCGGCGTGCTTCTGTTCCCGGTAGTTGGAAGCCCACATGGCAAAAGCCGAGGCTTCCGCTCCGCTGACCCGCAGCTTGGCTACGCCGCCGATTAGCTGAAGCAGCACACCCGTGAGGCGGCGCGAGACAGCCAAAAGCCGACGATAGTGCGGCATCTGCCGCAGACCCACATAGAGAGTTACACCGAGGGAAATCAACCCGAGCCCCAGCCCCAGCCAACCCAACAAGGTATCGTAGAAAAACAGCAGAGCAAAGATGGGAAGGAGGAATATCAGCGATAGCAGCGCCCCGGCAACTATGCCGGCCACTTGGTCCCGCAGATGTAGGAAACCCATGGCTCGGCTCCCCAGATCGCCAACCGTGAAGCGCCGGTAGAAGGATGAGGACAGGACTAGGAGCCGGTCCCACAGCGCCGCACTAATTCGCGCCGCCGCCCTGCCTTCCAAACGCATCAGGGCGGTCCCTTGCACCATCTGCAGCAGCGCAAGAGTCAGGCCAAACAGCACCACGGCTAGGGCCACCATAGTTAGCAGGTGCAAATCGCCGGACGGCAGGACCCGACTTGCGAATACGCCCAGCAATACCGCCGGCACCAGCGTGGCTAGGCCCGACAGAATCCCCGCGCCCAGCAGGCGTACCAAGTCGCCCCATACCCGGTCGAACGCCATACCCAACAGTAGGGCAATGTTATTCGCGTGGTCCTCGGGCAGTGGGCGATAGAACAGGTAGGCCATTGAGTCCAAGGTTGCGGCGCGCCGGGCGTTGACCAACACCGAGCGCGAGGACTGGGGGTCAACCATCCGATAGCGGCCCGAAGCTCCCGGAATCAGGGCAACCGGAGATCCGTCTTCCCGGCGAAAGGCCAGCATCGCCCCGCTGTCGCTCAGCCACCACTTCTGTTGTTGTCGCAAGGCAATGCGGCGGCAGCGAACGCCCGAGGCGTTGAGAATGTCTTCCAGCGTGGTCTCCCCTGCAGAAGACGTGCGCGGGGCGCGGAACTGAATGTTTTCATGGCTGCCAATCCGCTCCAAGGCGCACAACAGGACTGAATCGCCCTCCGCGCGGGATGGCGGGGCACCGCCCAGCACGCTAAACAGGTCCAAGCGCGCCTGTTCCTCGCTCCTTTGCCGATACTGCGCACTCGCGGTCTGCAGGTTGGACACGTCGGCCAACAGCAGATTCCGGTTCGTCTGATCGGCCCTCATCGCTAGCTCGTTGAACTCCACAAGGGCCGCAAGCAGCCGCCCTTTCCGCTGCAGGTCCGCGGTGCCGACTCCGCTCACCGCGGCCGCCCGATTCTGGACTATCCAGCTAAATGGGGTGACGGGGACCAGACCGGCTCCGTCCGGCTCCTCAGTGCCGAGGTAGTCAATGCCGCCGTCTTGGCTGGATACCCATACCACGCCATGCTTGGCACAGATTGCAGCGCCGCCGCCAGCTTCCTCAGCGTCCCCCGGGGCGAGGCTTTGGTCAATGCGCGGACGATAGGTGACATCGCGGACGATGGACTCGGAGAGTTCGCTGACCCAGGTGTCCACCTGCTCGACTATTTGGGAGTCGAGCTCCGCGCCGGTCAAGGCGCTGAGCGGGAGCCGCCACAGCTCGGATTCGGGCAACCCCTTGGCGACCAATACACTCAGGCCCTCCCCCTCCGGCACAGGGAAGAGCAGCCGGCCCGGGCCGGCCCGCAGCATGTGCCTGAAATCCTTTGGCGCGCCATCTTCTCTAAGCTGGGTTGCAAAAACATCCACCCACCCCCGGGCGACGAACCACAGCGTGCCCAGATCCGACAGGCGTATCGGGCGGTTGCCTCCGCCGATGAATCGTTCCCCGTGGGCCACCACCAGTTCTGGAAGTTGGTCCTCTAGTGACTCCTCCGGCATTCTGCCAACCATAGCCCTTACTCCGCTTTCATGAGCCGGTAGTACAATCCCTCGGTATGGGCCATCAGTTCCCCATGAGTGCCCCGCTGCGCTTCTCTTCCCTTGTCGAGGACTACTATCAGGTCGCAGTCCCGTATGGTGCTCAGGCGGTGGGCGACGATGAGGCAGCTACAGCCGCGCTGGCGCAA
The DNA here is from genome assembly GCA_028875335.1 of Gemmatimonadota bacterium. The sequence continues at coordinate 4,631 of JAPPEF010000036.1, read as the reverse complement.
CGCGTCGTCGATGCGCATCTCAGTCACCGGGTCCAGCGCACTGGTGGCTTCGTCCAAAATCAGCAGGGAAGGCTTGCCAACCAAGGCTCGGGCAATTTCAAGGCGCTGCCTCTGGCCGCCGCTGAAATTGCGCCCGCCCTCCTCAACCGGAGAATCGTAGCCATAGGCCCTAGCCAGAATATCCTCGTGGATCGTCGCATCCATCGCTGCCTCGACCACCCACTGGTCGGGAATCTCTGGATTCCACATCGTGAGGTTTTCCCGGACGGACGCAGCGAACAAGAAGATGCGCTGGTCAACCATCGACACGGAGTTGGTCATCAGATCGCGGGGAATGTCGGTGCGGGCATGGCCGTCCAGCAAAATTTCACCGGACCAAGGCTGGTGGATTCCCGCTACTAGCTGGACCAGCGTTGATTTGCCCGAGCCGGTGGGGCCGACCACGGCGACGCGCTGACCGGGTTCTATGGTCAGGCTGAAGTCATCCAGCAACGGTTCTCGGTTGGCCTTGTATCCGAAGCGGACGTTGCGCAGTTCGAGTTGACCGCTCAGCCGAAGCCGTCTAGCGAAGGCCCCGTCTCTTTGGGGAGGTTGGTCGCCGCGCTTCTGGAAAAATTGGTCCTCGGGGGCGTCCAAGACATCCTCAAGCCGTTGCAGGTTGGCTTCTAGGATCTGGAACAAATCCGCGAATTGGACCAGTCGGCCAATGGGCAGCAGGAAGTTTGCGGCGAGAACGTAGAATCCCACCATCACGCCCAGCGTCATGTCTCCTTCCATGACGCGCCAACCGCCGAGACCCAAGACCGCGGCGTTGCTGGCAATCAGGAACATTCCGGGCAGCGAGGCAATCACGTGTCCAAGCTCGGCAAACCGCTGCCGAGCCGCCAGCTCCCGCGCCTGGTAGCCCGACCAGTGGGCGAAGAAATCGTTTTCGGCCGATACCGCCTGTATCGTATCTATGCTCCGCAACCCGTACATGCTTATGCCCTGCAGCTTGCCCTGCTCCCGCTGTAGGCGGCGGTTCTCACCCACGCGAGACCGGGTTATCAGGCGCATTATCACCGCGCTGGCCGCTCCCAAGCCGGCGACTACGCCCGCCAGCAACGAGTCATACATAAACATCGCCGCTAGGAACACGGCGCTGGAGATCAGCTCTATAATGACTCCGACGAACTGGGTGGTCGCCACCACTGAGATGCCGTCAATTAGCTGTAATCGAGAGGCCAGATCGCCGGAGAACCGTTGGGTAAAAAATCCCATTCGCAGGCGGAACAAGTGCCTGATGAAGCGGTCGGCATGGTCCACCGACAGCCATATCGCGAGCAATCTGAGACAACGCTGGCGCAGCCACGTGAGCAGATAGACCAGGGCGCCGGACACCGCCAAGCCAATAATGATCGGCGTCGCCCAAGATGGCTCCTCACCGCTCAGTACGCGGTCCACAAAGACGCTCAGAAGCAGCGGCAGGGCCAGCACGGGAACCGACAACAGCAGTCCGCAGCACAGCGCAAAGGCCAGCGGCCCGGTGAACTCCCTGAGCCACGGCCAGAGACGGGGCAGGATGCCCGGGCGGGCACCGCCAGTCTGGAAATCCGGCCCGCGTTGGAAGCTGAGCGCAACGCCCGTGAAACCCCGATCAAATTCCTCGTCGTCAATTACGCGGTGGCCGTTTGCCGGGTCGTTCACCAAGTAGCTTCCGCCCCGAAACCCTTCCAGTACCAAGAAGTGATTGAACTCCCAGAATATGATCAGCGGCAGGTCCATGTCCCGCAACTGCTCCGGCTCTCTCCGCCATCCCTCGGGCTCCAGCCCATACTGTCGGGCTGCGCGCGTAATGTCCGCGGCGTCGCAGCCATCCCGATTGACCGCGCACGCCTCGCGCAACTCCTCCAGCGGGACCCAGCGGCCAAAGAACGCCAGCACAATGCCGAGGGAGACCGCTCCGCACTCGGTCTCCTCTTGTTGTAACATTAGCGGCGTATGCACCCGCTGCTGCTGCCACAGCCTTGCCGGGGACGAAAGCCGCATCAGCCCCCGCTCCCGGACACCAGCACAGATGCGAGGGACTCGCGCCCGAGCACAATCTGCAAAGATACGCCGATGCCATCGGCCATTGGCAAGTCCGGCTCGTCATCCGCCAAGGCCACCCGTAGCTGATGGGGTCGCTGCGGTATGGCCAATCCTTGGTCCGCCAGCCACCTAGGCGGCGCGTCTGCGCGCGGCGATACGTCTATCACTCGTCCCGGCAAGACCCGCTCGTCTCCGCCGCCCAGACTGCCAACGCTAACGCTCGCCTCCATACCAACTCTGAGGTACCCTGCGTCGTCAGGCGAAACGAAGGCCACAACCTCTGGCTGGCCGGCCGTGGTCGTGCGCACTAGCCCCACGAAGGCACCAGCGGATACCGCCTGCCCAGGCGCTAGGTCCAGCGCCACCACTTGGCCCCCATGCGGACTGACGATCTTCGATTCCGGCGCGGATTCCGCACCTGAACCGACATCTAGCAGGGCTTGCAGCAACTCCTTCCGGCTCCCTTCCTCCAACTGCCCGCTCTTCTCCAGTGCATTGATGATTTCCCCAATCACAGCCCCCCGCTGCTGTCCTCCGGGAGTCTGAACGTAGGCGATGGGCTGGCCTGGTACCACGGTGTCGGTCACTTCCACGAGAACGTCCACCACGGTGCCGGACACCGGGACAACCAAGTAATGGCGCTCCCCGGGAAGGACCAGCACCGCATCGTAGGAGGCGGTGCGCTCCACGCGTACAAACACCCCATAAGTTATCAGCACCAAGAGCATCAGCCCTAGCCCTGCCACTATCAACCACTCATGGGGCGCGGTAATCTGCAACCGATCGTCCAATGGCTCCTGTCGCACACGGTGCTCCAACGCCCGTTCGCGAAACATCCGGTTAAACAGCACGTACCCAATCCTCCACGGTCTCAACTCGGCATTGATGGCGCTCTCAGGGATGCGATTAGCCGCATCCCCAGCGATCTGGCAAAGCACTCATACATGTTGGTCAGACCTTTATTAGGGGATAGGTACAGTCAGGCCCTCTGTCAAGTTGCTGGACACCCCAAGGGCCGGCTAAGCTCCCGTCGGAAAACACGGGGGCGAGCAGGAGTAATCTCAACGCTCCAGTACGATCCCTTCGCGCTCAATCCTGCTGAACATCGCCCGGTACTCCTCCGTGCCGTCGTCGTCCCAATACTCGGTCTCAATGGGCGCGGCATAGCTCATAGGCATCAGGCGATTGCGGTCGGGCCGTACCATGAAAATCGAGTTGGCCGGATCGGCGATGTTGTACATGCGGGTGCCGTTTTTGAAGCGCGATTTGATGATCCACTTGTCTTGTGCAGGCAACTCTAGCGCTTTCAGCCGCTCCAATTCTTCCCGGTCCAAAGTCAGCCCCAGCCCCGGTTTTTCCGGCACCTGTACAAAGCCGTTGACCGGGTCCAGCCGCTCTTCCACCACGTCACTTTGCCAGACCTCGTAATCGTTGTGGCAGTGGAAGGTGGCCGTAGGCGCGGCGGCCATCATGTGCACGACCATGGCGCGGGTGATGGCACCGCCGACGTTTTGCAGCATAAAGGGCTTGCCCGCCGCGGCAAACAAGCCAGCGCGGCGCATGGCATCGCCGATTTTTGCGTGTCCGAGCATGTAGATATCGGCCGGCTCCATCAGCACCTCATAAGTGGCCCCCAGCGGGAAGTGGTGCAAGACAATGGGCCGTTTGGCCCGCTTGCGCAGGTCGATGTAGCCCTCGATGTCCCCAGGCGGCAACGGGTCTTCAAAGCAACCGGCAATCGGATATGCGGCTAGTTTTTCCACCAGCTCCGGCATGTGGTCGTCCGTGCCGTGCATGGTGAAGTCGTAGTGTATTTTGAAGCCGGGCGGCGCGACCTTTTGCATGGCCTCGGTCTGGTCGAAGACGTTTTCAAACGGCGAGAGGTGGTACTTCAGCCACGTGTAGCCCTCTGCCGCATAGCGGGTCACAGTCTCAGCCATGAGCTCGGGATGGGTCGATACGGTCCAAGCACCCACGGGCACAAACGACCGATACTTCTGGCCGAAGAGCTTATAGACGGGGACGCCTGCGGCCTGTCCCATCAGGTCGTACATGGCCGTGCCCAACCCCAGCGAAGTCTCGTCGCCGATCCACTCAAAGGGGTTGCTGCCGATGTATTGGTCGATGGTCTCCTGCGGCTCGGGCCTTCCGCTCTCGCCGAGGCCAATCCGGCCGTCGTCCGTATGGGCGATGTAGATCGTGCGGCGCGCGGGGCCGTAGTAGTGGTTGAGCGGATAGGCGATCCAGTCGTGGTAGGCCAGCGCGATCTCGTGGACTTCGATTTGGGTAACTTGCATGATGGGATGCCTTTCCGCGCAGGGTCAGGGAAATTTGAGCACGACCTTCAGGGCTTGGTGCGGCTCGGGATCGTCAAAGGCCATGGCAAAGGCTTGCTGGATCTCGGCAAAGGGCAGGACGTGGCTGACGATCGGAGCCACGTCGATACGCCCTTGGACGATCCAGTCGAGGGCCGGCCGGTAGTCGCGCTCGGGATTGGGGCCGATCGAGAAAATCAAGCGCAGCTCTTGGCGCAACAGGTCCAACATCCTGACCGTCACCAA
>JAPPEF010000326.1 GCA_028875335.1 Gemmatimonadota bacterium | reverse complement strand
CAGTGCGCAGCCACGTGGTCAACGACGGCTGTGGCGGGCCGAAGTTCGTGTAGGTGTTACTTCGCCAGCACGAGGCGCCGGGTGCGGCTCTCTGAGCCGGCGCGCAGCCGGTAAAAATAGACGCCGGAGGCCACCTTGCTGCCGGCGTCGTTCGTTCCGTTCCAGGCCACTTGGTGCCGTCCCGGAGGCAAGCTTGCTTGGGCTAACAGATCCCGCACCCGACGCCCGCGCAGGTCGAAGATGGACAGATGGCAGGCGGCGGACTCCGGTAGGCTGAAGCCGATGGTGGTCCGAGCGTTGAAGGGGTTGGGAGCGTTCTGCGCTAGGTCGAACTCTGCGGGGACCGCGGCGATCTCTCCTATGGCGGTGGCGAATTCCACCGCGAAGATCGACGACTCGACTCCGAGATGGCTGCGCAACTGAAAATGGGTCGGCAACTCACCGGGGTCCGCCTCCATGACCTCGGCGAAGGGCTGCCATTTCCCCCACTGGCCAGATGCGGCGCGGAAGCGCACCGCCTCGGGTCGGCCCCGCACCTCGTAGAAGCGCAGGGACTGGCGGCCGTCGGTGCCTTTCTCGATCTCGAGCCGAGCCCGCGACAGGCCAGCTTGGATGCGGAAAAAGTGGACCTGAGAGAGGTCGCGGCCCTCCGTCACCCGATAGTCGGTGAAGGTGCCGACGATCGCGCCGTCGGCGGTCAGTTCGCGGGACCCGCCGATGGAGTAGGGATTGAAGCTCTCCTCGGACAGAGCGTAGTCGTACCAGGTTTCGCCGTTGTCGTCGCTGGCTAGGCATCCCAAGCGTCCCCCGGCGCTCGACACGTAGTAGAGGGGAGCCTCCGGTAGATCGGCGCGGCTGGCGAAGAAGCCATCCAGGCTGGCGAGGCGGATTTCCTTCCCCTCGAAGATGGGGTTCAGGTCGATGTCCCGCGCCGCGGTGGCTAGGTCGTAGCGCACGTAGTGCTGTCGCCAGGACTCGGCTTGGGCTGCGTAGGCGAAGTGCGCTTTGCCGTCCTTGACCAACAGGTTCGACAGCCAGGAATGCACCTCAAACTCGTCGTCGAGGGTGATGCGGTCGCTGGGGCCGCTATCGTCGACCGGCAGCGGTATCGGCAGCGGCGTGCCGTCCATGCGCCGCCAGCTTTGGGCTCCGTCGTCGGAGGCCATGTAGTGGATGTCCCAGTACAGATAGACTCCGTGCTTTTGCGTGGTCCAGGCAGCATGGAGCACGCCGGAAGGGTCGAGGAAGGACAGGGGGTATTGGGGCACTGCGTTGGCACCGTCCACCGTCAGCTCCTGGCGTTCGAGGACGGTACCATCGAGGCCGAGGACGAAGAGGGAACGGCCCCAGGTGAAGTAATAGAGTCGGCTCCGCGCCGCGTCGAGGTTCATGCAGTACTTGCCGGCGCTGCCCCCTCGGATGCGGGCTACGGTGGGCTGCGCGTAGTCACCGGCTTGGAAGCGATAGAGGCTGGCGCTGCCGTCGCTGAAGTTGGAGCGCACTAGGTAGAGGTTGCCGGCGGCGTCGGTCTCCATCGCCGGGGCGTTGGTGGCGTCCACCGACTCGTACAGGGTCTCGAAGGTGGCCCCGCCGTCGCGGCTGCGGGACAGGCGCCACTGCTGGGCCGTGAAGGCCTCGTTGCGCGACCGGATGTGAGTGGTGAAGATGCCGTGGGCGTTGGCGACCACCTTCTGGTTGTGGGACTGGAAGGTGGCGTACCCTGTGGCCTCGGCATCGAGCAGGGTCAGCCACACGTCGGTCAGCCCGGCGGCCTGAGCCGACGCGGTGGCGACGAGGCTGCTGGCTAGGATGAGTAGGAATCGCTGCATCGCCGTTCTCCTTTCGACCCAACTCTCCGTGGGAGTCCGTCAGCCCTCTGCTGCCGGTGGGAGTAGAGATTGGGTCTGATGGATATAGAGAATTTTTATATGATTGACAATCAAAGCAGTAGAATCAGGAGCCTCTTTTTACGACCTAGACGCACTATGCGTCTTTAACCGCTTCCGCCGATCGGTCGATGGAAAAAGACTTCGTACAACTTCCCGCAAAACAGGTGATGCTGGCGATGTTTTGGGCCGATGGCTCCTTTTTGCGGATACCTTTGTCGCCTAGGAAGCAACTATAAGGGTGATCATGGAACGGAACGGAGAAAGCTGCGTGCAGAAGGCTGCTGCTGGCGACTCGGCGGCGTTTGGTTTGCTCGTTGAGGAACACACGCCGTGGTTGCTGGTGCGGCTCACCCGCAGGCTGGGAGCGCAAGAGGCGGCAGAGGATGTCCTACAGGAGGCGTTTATTGCTGCGTACCAGCAGCTAGCGGGGTTGCGCGACCCCGAGCGGTTCGGCGCTTGGGTGTGCTCGATCGCGGATAACAAGGCGCGCATGTGGCAGCGGCGTCGTATCACGCAACTCAATCTGCTGGATCAGCTCGACTTGGCGGCACCGCCCGAGCAGGAGAAGCAGGAGATCAGGGCACTGGTGCGAAAGGCGATTGGGCGATTGAGTGACTCCCACCGAGACGTGATCGTCCACCACTACCTCAAGGGCTATTCATATCAGCAGACAGCAACCTTGCTGCACCTCCAAACCGGAGTGGTAAAGAGCCGTCTGCAAAAGGCCCGGAAACGCCTGCAAAAGGAGATCATGGCGATGGCTGAATCTAGCACTGCACAGACATTTGAACTCGGCCCGGACGATCTGGCCGGACTGCGTCACGTAGCTCGCTTCACAAGCGACGATCCCAAGCGGCCCATTATGCACTGCGTCTGTCTAGACGCTGGCGGCAGAGTAGTAGCAACGGACGGCTCGCGGCTGCTCAACTGGTCGAGTAAGGGGCTCGCGTCGCTGCCGGCCCCGATGATTCTCGATTCGCTGCACCCTGAAATGATCCCGGAGACCGACTCGGCGACGCTGATTCTCGAAGAGGAATCGGCCACGTTGCAAACTGCGGACGGTCGCAGGGTGACGTTCCCGGCAACTCCTGGACCGTACCTCAAGTACCAAGAGGCCGTTGGCACACCGGGTCCGATCTTGGCGGTCGTGCGCAGCGAGAGTCTGATGGCCTGCGTGGATGGGATCGAGCCGTTTCTCAAAGAGCGCCACGAACTGGTGAAAAGTGGTTGGGAGTACATGCCCCGCGTACAGATGCGGGTGTCGAGTGCAGAGGGGAGACTGGCGTTGCGAACGACGCGGGATCAGGGGTTCAGTCGGACCGAAGAAAATGCGGACGATTTGCACGGTGACGACTTCCCGGACTGGGAGCATTCCGTGAGTTGCCCTGCTGATGTGACGAATATCGAGGATGGGGGATCATTCCGCGTCGACCTCAATCACGACTTTCTCAAAACGATTGTGGAGGCTCTGAAAGATTCGGCAGAGGAGATACGGATATATCTTGACCACAGTGAGGCACCTCTTCACTTTGAGGTGAAGGAGGAACACCACGCTGCCGTACTCATGCCGCTGCGGATGGCTTCCTGACCAGCAAGGATCAGCCTTAAGAGATGAGTCGGTTATACTCGGAATGTGGGCCGATCCAAAACCAAGTGATCGTATCCCCCTCTTTGAGTCCTAATGCTCTCCACTGCCGTCCGATACGTACTGAATAGACAAAGGGCTTTCCTTTTACTGGTTTAAAGGAAAGCCCTGGTTGATCCGGATTTTTGCGCCATCTCTTATAGACGACTGCTGCCCTAGTTTGAATGGTCTTGGGGAGCTGGTAATAAGCATCCCAGAAACTAGGGTGAGTCTTTGATCTCATGGACTTGATGGGTTCGAGTCGCTGGGATCAAAATCATAGACCTTCCCTTCTTGAATATCCTGCCGAACTTGCTGTACCATTTTGTCCAACCAAGCATGAGATCTTTTTGATCCCACTAGGGCGTCCCATTCGGCTTCGTCCTTATCGTCCTCTGGACCCCAAGTATCATCTACTACCGCTAGGAGAGCTTCCGCGATAGCGTCCTGCTCTTTTTCGCTCAGCGTTGAGATTTTGTCGAAAGCATTTTTGAGTTTGTTGGTCATATCAATCCTCGTTAAGAAACTGTTCTATAAACCAATGATTTCAAATGGGTTGCTCTTTTCGAGAGGTGTGTTATAATACCGACGCATGACTACTAGTCGGGTATCTTCCAACAGCGGAATCGCGTACTAAGCATACCTGAATAGTTTTTCTTCGTCAATCTCGATACCCAAGCTGGAGCCATCCGGAGAGACACCGCACATGACGAGTAAATACGGCTATTCGGAAGAGGGTTTGAAGCACTACACCAGTTACCGGGCTAAAGGCCCGATTGTGGTGGACGGACACCTAGACGAGGAATCGTGGCAATTGGTGCCCAAATCGCCGCGTTTTGAGGATCTGGAAGAACCGGGCCGGCCGGCCCTTTTCGACACCCGGGCCGCAGTGCTGTGGGACGACGAATACATCTACGTGGGATTCTGGGTGGAAGACCCGGATGTGCGGGCGACCTATACCACGCGCGATTCCATGATCTGCGAGGAAAACGATGTGGAGGTCTTCATTGCTGGGGAGGACAGCTATTACGAATTCGAGTTGAATGCCTTGGGCACTATTATGGAGCGGTTCTACATCTGGCAGGACGCCTATATCGAGGCTGGGTACGCCAAGCTGCCCGAATTCGACCTGCTGGGTACCCGGTTGGTGGACACCCTTGGAGGGCCGCAGTCGGGACACCGGCATCCGCGCGGGCGGCGCTGGGCCTTCCGCGAATGGGACATGCCGGGTTTGCAATGGGCGGTGCAAGTGGACGGTACCATCAATGATTCCAGCGATACCGACCGGGGCTGGACCGCGGAAATCGCCTTTCCGTGGCAGGGGTTGAAGCACTTGGCGGACGGGCGCTCGTTGCCGGCTCGAGAAGGGGATATATGGCGGATGGACTTTTCGCGTTTCCAGTGGATTGAGGAGGGCGGCACGCGAGTGTGTCCGGGGTGGGCTTGGACTAGCCACGGGACTTATGATTCGCACATCCCGGATCGCTTCAGTGTGATACACTTTTCCGCAAAGGTGGTGGGCGAAGAATGAATAAGACCGTGCGCTACGTTTGTCATAGGACCGAAGACGCCATTGATGTGGACGGTCATCTGCAAGAGGAAGTCTGGTCTCGGGCACCGCGCTCTCCGCGCTTTGGGGATCACAGCGGACGGCGATCGCTTTTCGATACCCGAGCGGCCATGCTGTGGGACGACCAGAATTTTTACGTGGGCTTTTGGATGGAAGATCGCGATGTGTGCGGTGCGGAGGAAGAGGATCCGCTGGTAGTCCGGCAGGACAACAACGTCGGGGTGCTCCTCGTCGGTCGGGGAGTGTATTACGAGCTGGCGGTCAATCCGCTGGGCGCGACTTCAGAGATGTTCCACATCTGGAAGGAGGCCTATCAGCGCGGTGGCCGCTACGACGTGCCGGAGTTCGATCTGGCGGTGCATCGGCCCGAAGTTTTGGGCGGGGGATCGAATTCCGACTATCGCGCCATGCGCTGGGCTTTTTCGCACTGGAGCTTCCCTGGATTGCAGGTCGGGGTGCAGGTCGAAGGTACCCTGAACAAACGGGATGATATCGACCAAGGATGGAGCGTGGAACTGGCTTTTCCTTGGGAGGGGTTGAAAAGGCTGGCGGACGCGCAAAGCCTGCCCCCGGCCCCCGGCGATGTCTGGCGAGTTGGGCTGGTGCGGCGTCAGATCATCGACCAGCGCGCCAGTCGGCGGCAGGTTTTGTGGACTTGGCAGCCCCTTGTCGAAAGCAATATGCACGTGCCCGAGACGCATCTTGAGGTGGAGTTTTCTCGCGTGCCGCCGGGCGAATCTTCTGCGAATTCGACGTAAGTTTTCATTCGGGTGCAGGCCAGGGCTGTCCCTTGTCTGTTGCAGCGATCATTTGCTGCAATTTGTCGGCGATGAATTGGGTGTGGAGGGAGATGAGAGCTTCCCCTTTTTCTACGCTGGCAAGCAACGCGTTTTCTTGGCGGGCGCGGTCGCGTGGGTTTTCTGGGTTCGGTCCGCCCTGCGGCCAACCTTCCTTGGAAAAGGGTTCGAGATACGCCTCGACTTTAGGCGATAGGTTGTGGGCGTAGTCCAAGCCAGCGGCGTCATACTCTTCCATTGTGAAAGCGCGGACTCGTTGCGGGCAAGCCGCCAACATTACGGATGTCTCGTCCTCTGAGGCGTGGTTTAGCGCGGTTTGGCGTGCCACTGTATCCAGCTTACCGGCTTTCAGATCTCGATAGCCTTGGAGGATGGTTTCCCGGTCCTCGTCTGTGAGCCCCATCCAGTACGAATCCTCATCCATTGTGAGACCTAGGTCTCGCCGCCACGCTGGCAGCACATCTCGCAGCAAGCCGTGATTGCCGCCGTGACCGTTTACGACGAGGATCGTGCGAATGCCGTGGGTTTTCAGGCTCTCCGCTACGTCGAAGATGTAGGCTCGCAGCGTTTCCTTGCGCAATGTCAGCGTTCCCTTGCGCGCCATGTGGTACGGGGAATAGCCCACCGGACAAGGCGGGGCGACTGTGACCTGTGGGTAGAGTTGCAAGGCGGCCTGCTGGGAGATAAACGTGGACAGGACAATGTCCAGATCTAGGCTCAGGTGTTCGTTGTGCTGTTCGGTTGCGCCGATGGGGATGATGGCGGCTTGCAGGTTGCCGCTTTGTAGCGCTTGACGAATTTCCTTGCGGGTGCACTCTCCTAGCATGACTCTGGAGGGGTTGACGTATCGGGTTCTCGCGTTTGCCATGATACTCCTTCGGAATCAAGGTTCTTAGGTTGTCCTTCAAGAGAAGATACAGATCGGCCAGCCCTTCTTGTGGGCCAGACGCGCTAGCCAGCGGTCTGGGTTGACAACGACGGGATGAGCGACCGCCGCCAGCAAGAAGCGATCGTCGAAGGCGTTTCCGTAGGCCGTGGATTCGCGCAGGTCGAATTCGCAGGTGCGCGCTACTTCTTCCGACTGACGGACCTTTTCAGAGCCGGATACGCGCGGGCCGTCCAAGTCGCCCGTCAAGCGTCCTTGCTCGCAGGCTAGCTTGGTGCCAACGACGAAATCCAGATCGAGAAGATCCTGCAGGGGTGCGATCAGGACCTCCGGTGCTCCCGACACGATGCCGAGACAATCCCCAGCGGCGCGATGGGCGGCGATCAGACGGTGGGCCTGATCTGGGATGTGGTGAGTTAGTTGCTGTTGACAGAAGGTTTCTGCCGTTTCCGCGAGTAGATCCATCTCGACGCCGCTGAAGTGGGTCTTGTTGGACTGGACGCCTCGGGTAGGGATACGGACGGCCCAAGACAGGAACGCGCGAATCGCCTCTGGGGCGGTCTGCTTGCCGGTCTTCAGCGCGAAGCGGATGAACTCCCTTTCGGCGCTGGTGCCGGGCAGCAGCGTCCCGTCTAGATCGAATATCGCGGCTTGCACGGTACTGGCTAATCTCGCAGCAGACCGGGAAACATCTTGCGAAACAGAACGTCCTGACTGTCCCATATTACGGGGACGCCTCGCACTAGGCACATCACCACCGTCAACCAGACGATTGCCTGACCGATTAGCAGAAGCAATTCCGTGGACACTCCGATTGACCAACCGTACTCGGCTTGGCCGGACTGAATCAGCAGCACCGCGCCCAGATAGACGAACACGACCGCCTTGGTAAAGCCGTAGAGCGCCCGACTGAAGCGAGAGCTCACGAGTGCCTTTGCCCAGCGGCTGCGCATCATCGTCTTACTGCCGAAGGCGGTCTGGCCCGCATCGACAAAGGCGAGCGTCCGTAGCCAGTCGATGAGGAAACTGCGGGCAACGACGATGGCCGCAGCCCAGAAGCTGGCCATGCCGATCGACGCAAAATAGACCCAGAAGACGTTCTCGACGATGCGGTCTCCGGCGATGTCGAACATCGCGCCTAGATCGGATTCGATGCCGAGGCGGCGGGCAATAATGCCGTCGAGTGCGTCCATGTAGAGGGTGGCGATAGTCAGTAAAACCGCTATACCGCAGGCGATGGTGTTGACCTTGTATAGCCCAATTACCAAAAACACCAAGAATATTCGGATTAACGTCACGAGATTCGCTTGCATGTTCACCTCCCTCGAAATGCAAGAATATCGGCTAGCGATAGGATTTCATTATAATATAAAAAAAAGCAGCAGGTGCCGATGGAAAACTACAGTGTCAGAATGATCCGCGAGCACATGGAAAATATTCCGCAATTCCCGATCCCCAAAGGGTTTGCCATGCGGAATTACCGTCCGCATGAAGGAGCTATCTGGACGCGGATTCAGCGAGCGGCAGAACCGTACTTCGACGTTGACGACCAGCTTTTTACGCGCGAATTCAAACGCGATTTTGGGGCGCTGGAGGAGCGAAGTTTTTACCTGACCACCGATGCTGGCGAAGAGATCGGAACTATCACGGCGTGGTGGCAGCCCGATTTAAACGGCGAGGATTGGGGACAGATTCACTGGGTTGCGATTCACCCGGACTATCAGGGGCGCGGGCTTGCCAAGCCGATGATGTCCGTGGCGATGGCATACCTCAAGCGATTCCACGAGCGCAGTTTTCTCGGCACCTCAAGCGGACGGATTCCCGCCATCAAAGTGTATCTCGATTTCGGATTTTATCCGGACCTTGAGAGAGAGGATAGCCAACGGGCTTGGGCGGAAGTCGCGTCCGTTTTGGAACATCCGGTTTTAAGGGCCTGTGGTTTTTAGCAGGGTCAGGTGGAGACCGCCGGCCCCGTCAATTCAACCCTAAGTCCGCGGCGATCACCTGCCATGCGTTGTAACCCGGCAGACCAGTGATGTTCCCCGATGGGTGGCAGCACGAACCGCACAGGTATAGACCTGTTAGATAGCCCCGATAGTGGCCAGCGCCTGGGAAGGGCCGGTTGTAGCCGACCTGACCGTGGCCGAGAGAGCCTACTAGTAGGTCGCCGTCGCGCATGTTCGGCAGCCGCTTGGGGATGTGGTGGGCTGGGCGGATCATGTGCTCGCGTACGGCATCCCGTAGGTTCGGTGCGTAATCGGCCCAAGCGTCGAGCATGCGGTGGCCGTGGGCTGTGGCCTCTGCGTTCCAGTTATCGGCGTGACCGCGCAGACGGAAGGGGACCTTTTCCCACATGAAGGCGGTATGTGCATTGTCGGGTGCCTGAGTGGCGTCGAAGCGGCTGGGACAGGATCCCCACATTACCGTCGGCGGCAACTGGCCTCGCTCGTGCGCCCGTACTATGTCGTCAAAGTCGGCCACTGACTGTAGGCCGAGGAGGACCATGAAGGCGTCGTCTAGCTCGGAGTTGGTCTCGGCCGCCGAGTAGAGCGGGGCTTCGTCGAGGTTGAGGTAGAGGCCGAACAGGGGGGCCAGCAGGTTGTAGCGGAACGCGGCGGCTTGGTCGCGCCAGGAGGCGGGCAAGTGCGCGGGATCAATCAGGTCGAGGAAGGTCTGCTGCGGGTTGAGGCCCGAGGCGATGAAGTGGCGGGCATCGATCCGCTCTCCCTCGGATGTGACGACTCCGGCGGCTCGACCTGGCTCGCCGGCGATAGGCTGCACCTCGATCCGCGTTAGTTCGACGTCGGTGCGGACTTCGCCTCCGGCTTCGGTGACGGCGGCGACGAGAGCTTCGGCTAGTCGGGCCGAGCCGCCGACGCACATTTGCGCTTTGCCGCGGGCGGCCAACAGCGCTGGGATGTGGTGGCCGAAGCCGGGGGCGCGCGGATCGACTTCGCGCAGGCCGTTGAAGAATAGGAGGCCGGCCTGTACTGCTGGGTTCTCGAACTCGCGCAGCACGAACTCGCGTGGGGAGTAGGCGCTTGTTTCTAGTAGCAGGCGGCCCTCGGCTGTGGCTGCTAAGCGGCGTTGGCGCTCTGGGGGTGATAGCGGAGGTGCCTGCGCCTCGGGCTCCAGAATCTTCGTCATGATGGGCAGGAATGCTTCGCGCCAACGGCGCAGGCTAGCGGCGTCTCGGCGGCTGAATTGGGCAAAGGAGTCGGCGGTGCGCTCGAAGTCCGTCCACCAGGTCAGGGAGCGTCCGTCCGGGAGCAGCATGGCCACGTTCAGATCGGGCTCGAGGTAGTGGGCACCGTGACGCTCGAGTTCGAGTTCGGCGTACCACGGCATCCGGGTCACACCTCGGTGGTAGAACGAATGAGTGTTGTGCAGGAATTCGGAGCCGACCGGCCACTCTTCGGTGCGCAGTCCGCCGCCGGGTACGGCGTTTCGGTCTAGGCTGACGACGCGTAGGCCGGCCCGACACAGGTAGGCCTGTAGGATCAGGCTGTTGTGGCCGGTTCCAAGGATGATACCGTCGTATGTGGAGTCCGCCATGACGAGCAATCTAACATTCGATAACTTAAATGGGCAAAGTATCT
>JAPPEF010000167.1 GCA_028875335.1 Gemmatimonadota bacterium | reverse complement strand
GTGAGCTGCTCAGCGATGTTTTCACTGCAATCCCGTCGCTCTCAATCTCGTCGGCAGCGTTACCCGGGTTGATGCGCTGGCGCACCTCGTTCGGCTCGGCGCTATTGAACACTTTACCAGTAAACAGCGTGCCCACTTCCCGCAGCACCGGCGCATTGAACACCACCTCGATCAGGGCTCCGCTGTCGGTAGGCTCTAGCTTGCGCGGAAAGTTGAGCTCAAAACCCAAGCCATCCGCGGTTTTTGCCCAGATAAAGTCGTTGTAGTTGATGCCGTCTATGCGTAGTGAATCGACTGAAATCACCCCCGAGGGCGTGGAAATCTCTACGCCGTCAAAGCCCATGTCGCCGGCCCGGATGGTCGGCCGGATGAAGTAAGTGAAATGCGTCGCTTGCCCCACTTGAGTATCCACCGGGAAAATTTCTCCTACTAAGCCGTGCACGGCTGGCGGAACTGAGGCCTTGAACTCGATATAATCGATCTTGCCCCCATCCTCGATTGTAGAAAGGAAGTCCACTTTGAGTTGTAAAAATTGGCGAGGACTGGGAGAAACGATGCTGGTCCCCGAGTTTTCAAACAGGTAGGGACTGGACCAGAAACTCCAGTTTTCCGTATCGGGGCTCACTCTATCCTGGGGTTTTACCGGCTTGAGAACATCGAGCAGCTTGCTGTAGCGGCGCTTGTATTCGCTCAGGGTCAAGTCGCCACCGCCATCGCGAAATTGCACGCTGTCCCGCTGCTCGGGTCGCAGTTGCCAAAAAATGTCGGGATGTGGGTCTGCGCCCGTCCGAGTGCGGATATCGACTCGGGCGTCCGTATCTTGCCGGCCCGACCAGCGAATCTCACCCCAACTGGCCAAGCCGCCTAGGTCGACTACTTCGGACTCATACGCGGCCCGGGCTACGAAACCATCGCCGTAGAGTTCAAAATCGGCGAGCCCTATTTCCTTGGGTGTGTCGCGAAAAATCAGCAATTGGACCGTTTGAGTCGATATCGGCGGGTCTAAAATCACGCTGACTTCAGGTTCGGTATTTTCTCTTACCTCGGCTACGGTCGGGAACCTAGACATTCTGTTGCCAATATTGACCAGCCTTTCATCGAGAGTGCCAATGGAGAGCCGCTCCAAAAAGTGCTCTGGCTTTTCCGCCAGAGGGCGGAACCTCGCTTCCCGGATGAGAAATCGCCCGCCTAAATCAAAAGTCAATTGTTCACTGAGGGTCCGCGAAGTGCCCACCTGGAAGCTCTCTGGAGCTACGGCTGGCCACGTGAGGCCCGTAGTCGGATCGCCATCGACTAGGACCTCTCCAATCAGTCTATTTTGATTGGCGAAAAGCCGCACCCGTACCCAGCCACCTCTGCTCAATAGGGTCGCGGCGATGTCTTCGTCCTCATCAAAGTAGTTAGGTTGCAGTGAACCCGCCGGCAAAGAGTCCAGATCAAGGCCATCCTGCAGTTGGGAGACCGACCAGTCGAGTTCCCTGAAGTCGATGCCGAGACCTGCAAGACTGTCTTTTTCTGTTGTTGAAAAAGGCGTGCCAATTCTATAAACAACCACGCCGGAGACATTTTGAGGGCAGAGGCCGACACCGAGCAACGCGAGTAAAAGCAACCCTATTGACTTAGGTGAGAGCATACCCAATCCTTTGGCAAGATTATTAAAAAAGGGGGCGAAGATGACCTCGCCCCCTAACTGCTCATTTTCTCTTACTTGTTCTCCTTAGCGGGAAAAACTCTCCTTGATGTCCCCCCAGCTATCCGATTCGACGGCAGTGCCTACGTCTTCACCCGCTACCCACATGCTCTCATCAAAGGGGAGCAGGACATAGTCAACCATAGCGGTAGCTTTGAAATAGAGTTCCGTGTCGCCGCTATTGGTCCAGTAGCCGTTGTACGTGCCTTCGGCACCGTTGTCATCGTCCTGAACGGCAAAACCAATACCCATGATTTCGCCTGCCTGCATAGTGTGGACGATCACACCTTCGTCATCTATGCCCGTAGAACTGGTGGGCAAATCGTCGAAGGGAGTGAACCACATTTCCATGAACAGGGTTCCGGCTCCGCCGTTGATATCGCCTTCAAAACTCCATTTGGCACCGGAATAAGGCTCGACTCCAGCCCACGGAGCTGCGCCCCAGAGCCACATATTATTTTCTTGGTCTAGCTTGTAGCGGTAATTCTGGGATAGGGCCCCTTCCCATCTTTCCGGATCCAAATCCGCCGAGTTTACGGCCTGGAAAATGGCGTCGCCGCTGTGGTCGAAGTCCAAGGTCACCTCGACCGTATCGAAATTATTTTCGATGGTCCCGTAAAAGAGGTCGTCGAACCTTTCCTCCATGAAATACAAAATGTTGGTCACTGGACTCCAGCCGAAAATGATGCGCTCGGCTAGATTGGAAGGGTCGGGATCCCCTTGGGTACCGGTGACGGTCTCGATCAGATCTTCATGGGTCACCCAGAAGACCGAAGGTACGTTGTCCCATTCACTTATGTCTCCGTCCATCTGGACATCTCGTATGCCATCGACGCCAATAGGCACCTGAACTGCGGCCCAGTTTCTGTCTGTCCGCAGGTGAGCCGAACTGGCTACGACGGTGAAAAGGACAAAACTCAATGCCAAGAAGCTACAACTTATTGTTTTGCTCATTACCCACAGTCCTTTCCTGTGTGAGAAAACTGCTTTTTTTAGCAGTTGGTTGCTCAAAAGGGCTTTTTGTCTCCTCCTTTCAAATATTTTTCGGTGGCAAAGTAAGCGAAGCTACAAGATAAGTATTAATAAAGAAATAAGACTGGGAAATCAAGCTGATTCTTGTAAAGCATTGTTTTTATGAAATTCGCAATTATAAAGACATAAGTTTTTTATTTATAAATATTTATATAAGATTAGGCCGAAATCGCAAAAAGTGTACGAACTATTGATCTATGGGGACAATACCCTCGCCCTCTTGCAGCACCACGAGTCTATTGGCGGAGAGATTTTCAAATCGTTCTTCTAGGCCACTTGGCCAGCGCACTATCAGTAAGTCGATGGTCTCTCTCTGTCCCAAGCCGAAATGGGCCCTCAAGTCATTGTGCGAAAGATAGCTAGCTCCGCTCCGAATTTCGGCGCTTTGCGTGAGCCCTCCACTGCGGACCTCAATCCTAGTCCCTATACCGTCTCTGTTGCTTTCAGTCCCTATAGTCTTGATCATTAACCAGTTGTTCTCATTGCCTCCGTCGTTGCGCAACAAAGTGGGGCGATCGTTTAGATTTAGGACAAATATGTCTAGATCCCCATCGTCGTCGTAATCCCCGAAGGAAGCTCCTCTGCTCACTTTTTTAATCTCTAAGCCCTCTCCCGATAGCTGCGATACCTCGATAAAGGTACCATCGCCCAAATTTTCAAAGAGTTGATTGGTCTGGGCATAGCTTGTGCCTAGGTTGGCCCTGTCCAATTGTGGGAAGAGGTGACCATTGGCGACGAAGAGATCTTTATCGCCATCGTTGTCATAGTCGAAAAACTCGGTGCCCCAAGCCAAAAACTGGAAACTCTCCTTGCCCACGCCAGCGTCAAAGCTGAGATCGGAAAAGAATGCGCCACGGTCGTTGTGGTAAAGCGTATTGGTCTGCTCCCAGAAGTTGGTGACTAATATGTCTTGGTACAGGTCGTTGTCGTAATCCCCATAGGCAATGCCCATACAGCCTTGAGCCTCGCCGCTTTCACCATAGGCAGCACCGATCATCCAGCCGATATCGACAAAGGTCCCATCACCTTGGTTCTGATAAAGGAAATTGGGTCCCGTGTCGTTGGCCACATAGATGTCCACATCGCCGTCCCGGTCGTAATCGCCACCGATCACGCCCATACCGTAGAGCTTCTCTTGGTCCACCACCCGCGCCTCCACAGTTACATCGGCAAAAGTCCCGTCGCCTTGGTTGCGATATAGGATATCTCCATTTCCCTTCATTCCGCGCGGTCCGAAGTGAACCCTTAAACCTTTCCACATATAGGACTTATTGGGAGTAGTCTGCAGAAAGTGCTTGAAATCGACGTAGTTGGCTACGTACAGGTCTAGATATCCGTCGCCATCGTAATCGAGGAAGGCGCATCCTGTGCCGAATCGCTCGTCTCCTACTTGGGCGTACTCGGTCACATCGACAAAAGTCCCGTCGCCTTGGTTAGCGTACAGTGCGTTCCTGCCGTAGTTGGTTATATAAATGTCCAAATCGCCATCGTTGTCGTAATCGCCGACGGCGCAGCCCATACCCCAGCCTGCGTCGCCCAAGTTTGCTTCGTCGGTAGCATCGACGAATTTTCCCTGCTCGTTTCTATAAAAGGTATTGCGCGGGTGCTCTTGGTCTGGAAAGCCAACTACCTTCGACCCGTTCAAGATGTACAAATCCAAATCTCCGTCTTGGTCGTAGTCGAAAAAAGCCGAGCCTCCCATCATGCTGTCGACTAAGTACGTCTGCTCGCTATCCCCGGAGACGTTCTGCGCCACAACCCCCACTTCCTCCGCTACATCCACGAACTGAACTCGCCTTTCTGCTGCCCGTCCTTCGACCGCTAAGAGCTGTGAGGAAATAAGGAGGGAAAAAAATAAATGCATATAAACCAGTGATCCCTATGGGTTGTGGGTCTGCTTTTGTTTGGCGTCCAAGCTCTGGATAATCTCCTGTTGCTCTTCCGCTTCCCGGTAGCGCCCTGCTTTGATATAGGCATCTTTGAGCAACCGGCGATACTCGAGATTGTGCGGATCGAGACCGATGGCCTGCTTGTACTCATTGATCGCCTTTATATATCTGCCTTGTTGGGTATAGTGAGCGGCTAATTCTCCGTGGTATTTTGGATTGTCGGGCACTAAGACGACCCGCTGTTCCATATCTGCTATATTGCCTTCGCGCAGTTTTTTGAAAATCTCCATCTCCTTTGCACCCTCTTCGCCTCTACCCCGTTTCAGATAGGCGTTGGCCAGACCGAAATGTGCTTCGGCATTGTAGTGGTCGAGCTCGATGGCTTTTTTGAATTCGCTAATCGCCTCTTCCTCTCTGCCGATCTTGGCATATACGGCCCCCAAGGCGTAGTGGAAAACTGACCGGTTGGGCTCGAGCCGGATGGCATGCTGGTATTGCTCAATAGTTTCTTGGTATTTTTTGTCTCTTGAGTAGATCATGCCGAGCCGATAACGGGTGTAGGCCATATCGGGATTGACTGCGAGTGCCTTGACGAATTGCTCCGCTGCTTTGTCGTACTGTCGCTGGCGTTCATAGGCCATACCTAGATTGTGCTGGAACCAGCCGTTTTCAGGGGCCAATTCTACGGCCCTGCGATGCTCCTCAACGGCGGCTGCTAGCTTGTCTTGGTCCGCCATGACAGCTCCCAGCAGGGCTAGGGACTGGTCGGTATAGACCAAGCCCAGTTTATCGTGTACCTCGGCCCAATTTGGCTCGAGTTGCAATGTTTTGTGGAATGCTTCTGCGGCCTCTGCAAGCTTGCCTATTGCCATATAGGCGTTTCCCAAGACGAAGTGGATAGACGGTTCGTTGGCGACCAGCTTGGACGCTTGTCGCAATTCCTCTATGGCTTGAGAATAGGCCCCTTCTTCTAGATATATCGTCCCGAGCCGGTAGCGAGAGGGACCGTAGTTGGGGTTGAGGTCGATAACAGCTCTGAAATGCTCTGCTGCTTTAGTCCGCTCTTGGGTCTGTATGTAGATGACACCCAAGCCGTGGTGAGCAGGAAAATACTTGGGGTTGGCCTCAATGGCTTTTTGATAAGAATCGAGAGCTTGGTCGTACTCTTGGCGAATAAAAAAAATTTTACCCAACTTGTAGTGTGCTGGTGCGTAGGCCGGATCAATCTGGAGGACCTTGGCAAATTCCTTTTCCGCCTCACCCAATCGGTTTTGTAAGGCGTAGATGAAACCGAGGCCGTCGTGCGGATAGATATTATTGGCGTCTAATTCTATCGCTTGCTTGTACTCCCTCTCCGCGCTTTCATAGTCGCCTCTTTGGGCATGGCGCATGCCGAGCCTATAATGCTCTTGGCTCCTTGAGGAAGCACTTGCCTCGCCATCCTGTCCATGCACGGCCCCAACGTGGTACAGGATACATATAAATGAAATTGCATGGCCGATTCGGCAAAGAGTATGCAATGTCTTCCGTAGCTTTGAAAAATACATAGAGAAATCATCCTCTCCCAAAGGGCGCTGTGAGTCTTGCCGGGCGCGCAGGGGAGACTAGTGGTTGTGTGCCATCCCGTCCGATTCATTGCTTGGGTCGATGGCAAAAGATTTAAACTGTCGACGAGTCGGACGCGAATCACCTTCGCGTATATATAGACTTTGGTCCATCTCGACGTCGTTGAAAATCTGCACTTCTCCGCTGGCGGGCCAGACGATTTCGATGGCTTGGATAGATTCAGCCTGTCCTAGCCCTATTTCGCATTGCAGGCTGGAGGCACCAAAACTGCCCCCGCTGGTCACCGTGGAATAAATGTCGCGGCTGCCATGTGCGGTGTTCACGCTCACCTTCACGCGCGCTCCAATGGCGGCCCGATTGGTACGCCTGCCCTCGAGTCGGAGCTTGATCCAATGATTGCCGTGGCCTGGATTGGCAAAGAGGACATTCTGATAGACATCACCGGTAAAAGCTCCGCCAATGACCGAAAAAACATCTTGATCGCCATCGTGGTCAATATCGCCAAAAGCCACACCGTGGCCCTTTTGCAAATGCCCAAAGCCACCCGAGGTGGTGACATCTTGGAAGAAATTGCCGTCGGCATTGCGGAACATGCGGTTGGGGACTAGCGTAGCCATATAGGGGTCGCCGGTGCCGATATAACAATCTTGGTACCCGTCGTTGTCTAGGTCGCCGAAATTGCTGCCCATGGCTATGAGAGGCTCGTCGAGCCCTACCTTGCGCGTGACATCGGTGAAAGTTTCGTCGCCGTTGTTGCGGTATAGACGGGGCTCTTCAGCGCGGTGCGGCAAGCCCAGATAAGCGGCCGCCACGTCTGCTACCTCACCCTTAAAACCGGCGACGAATATATCCTGCCACCCGTCGTTGTCGTAATCCCAGAACCAAGTCGGAAAACTATAGGGTGGCCCGGCTACGCCTGCCGTGGCCGTCACATCGGCGAAACGTCCGCTCCCCTGATTGCGAAAGAGCAGATTAGATTCTTCGGGTTTCAAACGCGAGATATACAGATCCAGTTGTCCATCGTTGTCGTAGTCGCCCCAAACCACTCCTTTAACCCAGCCGACCACATCGAGTCCCGCTGCCTCGGCCACATCGACGAATTGTACCGCCGATACTCCGCGCCCAGAGTCTTCGCCTTGGTTGCGGAACAACTCGCACGGATGAATGGCGCTACCCTGAGATTCGTTGCCGACAAATAGGTCGACCCAACCGTCGTTGTCGAAATCGCCCCAGGTCGCTGTCTGTGTTGGGTGGAAAGTGAGCAAGCCGGCTGCCTCGGTCGCATCGAAAAAGCGCCCATTTCCCCGATTGGCCAACAGCGAGTTGGGGTAGCGTCCCTCGTCGAGCCAAGCGCCGCGCAGTACCAGCACGTCGGCATAGCCGTTGTTATCGTAGTCGGCTTGGCAGATATTCAAGCCACCCACAATACCCGCCAAACCTGCCGCTTGGGTGCGATCGGTAAAGGTGCCGTCTCCTTGGTTGCGGAAGTAGCGGAGCGGGTCGCGCAGTCCCCAAGATGAAGCCACGATATCGAGATAGCCGTCGCCGTCAAAGTCTTCCATAATAGCCCCCCCCGAAAGTCCCACCACATCCAGCCCCAATTGGGGAGCGACATCGCGAAAACCCCCAATATCGTAGTCAGAGGTGAATACTTCGGGTGGAATCAGCAAGTTCTGCGGCACCTCTTCCGGGTATTGACCTAGCGTCATATAGGCGATATTGAGTAGCCAACGAGCCGACAAATCGTTTGGATTTCTGTTCAGAACCCCTAAAAACTCCTCGATAGCGGCGCTCGATCCGCGCTTTATTTGGTGCACTCCTGTGCCGCGGATCGGCATTAGACAGGAGTCGATATTGTGTTGCACAATACAGTTTTCTTGCTCTCCCAAACGCAGATAGGCCAAGCCCACTAGCAGTTGGAGAGAATGACGAAGCCGAGGATGGTGGACCACAGTCTGCAGTTGCCGGTATTCCTGCACTGCTTGCTCGGATTGGCCAGCTTGCAGCAGTTCGTTGGCAAGAGAAAGGCGGACTTGCAAGATTTGTTCTCGCATACGAGGATTGGTGGCCGCACTGGATTGGCGTAGGTGATCCAACCGAGCGCGGAAATATGCAACTCGGTCCAGATTCACATACGGATGCGTAGCGGGATCGACATTGACGGCTATGTCTTCTAGGAATTCAGCCATGCGCTGGGTGCTGGCCGCCTGCTCTCGCTCGGTACAGGCTACTAAGACAAGAAGCCATCCTACAATAATTGGGACCCGCATAGAGCGATCTGCCTTGTTATTGTCATTATTGCTCTCTGCCAGCCTGCCCCTGCAACCGTCGTACCCGCGCCGGAGTGTGGTGCTGGGCGATCTGCGAGGATAGAATACTCAACGAGAAGCCTCTAATTTTTAAGTGCGCAACAACCGAGCCTACCCGAAGAACCCGTCGGGATACGGATCGGGGTTGAGCAGTGGAGCCGTCCAGTCGCCAACTTCGTCCAGCCCCACCGGGGCACCGCCGCACTCTACGTGCGATTTGAAGCCGGCGAGAAACATCTGCACCTTCTCGTATATGGCCTCGTAGGGCTCGGGCATTTTTCGGGTTTCGAACATCTCCTGCATTTCCAGTAGCAGGGGAACCCAGAAGTGGATGCCGCTGTGCACGAACTGCTCAAAGGTGCGTTCTCCGAATACCCGGATCCAGCCCCATGTCCCCCTTATTTCCTGCAGTGATCCGTAAAAGGTTTTCCCGTCTTCTCCTCTGGGTTCGTATTCAAAGGTGAGGTGACCATTGGGGACATGCCAGTCGGGCGTCTGGTAGGCCACGCTCTTAACGCCGCCGCCGATACACGCGTAGATCATGTACAGGCCGTGAATGCCGTGGGTGGCGTAATCGGACATGGAGTTGGCCGCAGCAAAGCCCCTGATCGGTTCAACGGCCGCCACTTCGCGTTTGATGTGCTCAATTTCCGGTGCCGAGCCGAAGGATGAACCCGACATGATGGGCGTGTCGTGCTTTTTGGACAAATCGATTATTTCCTGCGCGTCTTGGAGGTTGAGGGCAAAGGGGCGGTTGATGAAGATAGGGACGCCGGCCTCCAAATAGGGTCTGGCCAATTCTTTGAAATGCAGGGTCGAATCAAAATCGGAGAGAATGACGCCATCTACCTTGCCGACCATATCCCAATAGTTTTCCACTGCTTCGACCCCTTTGTAGGTGTCGCAGAAGTCCTTGACGCCTTCTTTGTCCATATCCCAGACGTGGGTCATGACCATGCCCGTCATACGCGTCGTGCAGCCCTGAAATTGGCGCTGGCAGGTGGGGTCAATGATCGGACCCCATATACCTGAGATGTGCACGTACCGGGCGCAGGTTAGAACGCCCACTCTGACGAGAGATACATTAGACATTATCTTTCTCCTTTTTCTATTGAACGGGAGGTCTATTACGGCTAAGTGCCTCTAAGGATACGGACGCGGTATTGGGTCAACAAGATGAAATGTCGAGATAGGTAGCCCGTCGGCACTGAGGCTTTGGTGGGGCCGCTGCCGTTGCATCAGTGCGCAATTGCGTACATAGTTCCTTGTAGGTAGATCAAACGAGTAAGGAGGTGTCAATGCCTGTTATCGACGCTCATGTTCACGTGCTGCCCAACTTTGCTCCTATGGCCCCTTGGGAAGATCTAGGGCGGGTCGATCGGCTTCTTCACCATATGGACGAATGCGATGTCGACAAAGCCGTCGTGCTGCCGGTGGTGGCAGATTATTCTCCGGGCAACAATCAGGAGTGCGCCCAGTGGGGACGAGAGCACCCCGACCGGCTGGCCGTATTGACGGATGTGTCCATGCACCAGCAAGACGCTGCCGAGCGAGTCTTGCGGGCGGGCGAGGAATTTGGTGCTGTGGGCACTAGTTACTACCCACCCAAGCTCGATAAAAAAATGCAGTGGATGTTGGAAGAGGCTTGCGATGCGCTCTGGCAGGCGTACAAAGACACTGGCCTAGTCTGCAATCTGCAAATCGGGCCGTCCAATTACGGAGTCTTGCTGGAGTTGGCACGGAGGTATCCAGAAATCCGCTTTGTCGCCAATCACCTAGCCCTGCCCTCGTTAGGTGGTCCCGATGTCCAAGACGAGACATACGGGGGACTGCTGCAGGCATCGGCCTATCCCAATTTGTCGATCAAAGCGTCGGGCTTCTACGCGGCGGCGGCGA
>JAPPEF010000237.1 GCA_028875335.1 Gemmatimonadota bacterium | reverse complement strand
GCCTGATATACGGGGCGATAGCGATCGACGCCGAGGACGCGACGGCCTACTTGGCAGTTACCATTGCGGTTGGCGCTGCCGCAAGTGCGAACGTGCTGGACCAGGAACTTCTCGACACGCTTGGTGATCGCTTAGACGCCATCGTCGATCAGGTCAGCATCGCTCTATACGCCGCCGTTATAGCCATCCTCGTCAGAAGGACGATCAACCGGCTCAAGGGTTAACAACCACAGGCGGATGAGTGGCTGCAAGCGCAAGTCCGCCTCGATACCCGATCAGCCACGTACAGTGCGCGTTGCATCTGCGCGAGTAGGTGCAACGCGATGTGGCTTGGTGCGTCTGCACCGCTAGACGGCTCGACACCACAGCCGACGATCATCCACATCCCTCGCCACTTCAACCATCACCTTAAGCGCCTCTTGCGAACTCGCCTCGTGTTCATCGGGTTCCTGTTGCAATCCCCACGATGAACCCATGATCTTGTCGCAGAAGGCACCCGCAAACATCCGCTCTTCATTTTCTCCCAATACATCACTAAAAACCGTCACCGCCTCAAGCAAAATCTCCCGCTTCTCCGCCGCGGTCTCGCCGAATCCCATCGCGTTGTTGATAAACCGGCCGGCGTCCAGACAAGAAGCCCCGATGACGCCCTTCGGATCAATCGCCATCCAGCCGCGGTCTGCGTCGGACAGGATGTTCCAGTGATGGAGGTCGCCGTGCAGCAGTATCTGGGGTTCATCCGCCTCCATCAGGATTCCCATCATAGATTCCACGCGCGGAATCTGCTCGATATAGCCCCGCGCCCGCTCGGGGTCCTCGCAGCTTTTGGCATCCGCGAATGCACTTCGCATCCAATCCATAAAGTGCGGCAGTGTGTGGTGCGACGGCGGCGGAGTCGCGTGTAACTCTTGGAGGATACGCGCTGTAATCTCACTTTGCTCGCGCGCGTCCTCAACAGAATCTAGCATCTTGCCAGGACGCAGTCGTTCGAGCAGCATGGCGTTGAGCTCTTTGTCGCAGTCGATGAGCCGGTTGATCCCACGGCCCTCGTAGATCGCCAACGCTTCCATCTCCGCACTGAAATCACCGTGCGGAACGCCCACCTTGAGCACGGCCTCTTCCCCATTTTCCATCTCGACATAGGCGATGTAGTTGACCTTGATCTCCTCGGTCGGCCGGCCGAGTGTTAAGTTCCACTTATCGCAGCACTGCGCGAGAATGGACGGCAGTTCCTCAAGCCACGCCTCGCCTTCTTTGCCAAATTCTCTAGTTGCGTATCGCAGGAATCGCTCGGGGAATTTCGGTACGTCCGAATCGGTTGCGTCGGTTGACATCTGCCTCCCTCTTTCTCAAAGGATCCAGGTCGGTCGCCTACAGGGTCAGGGGGTTTAGACGGCTTCTCAGGAGCTTGACTCAAACAGAGGATTTTTCGCCCGGGTTAGCGGCAGGTCCACGGGCCGTTCTTCGAGGATGGATTGGTACGCGCCGCACAGCACCTCCACGCCTCTGGCCGCCGTGGCTATATCGCTCTGGGGTGCAGGGCCCCCTTCCAGGGCCGCGAGCAACTGGTCGATGGAAGAGGGGCATTGATGGCCGTCCAGGTAATCGTCGAGCGGGCGGGCCCGACCAGTCTCGACGACTAGGCCGGCACCCGGGTCGAGGAAAAAATTGGCCCCTTCGAATTCAACGGTCAAGGCGTTGCGCGGACCCCGCTGGCCCTCGACGGCCTGTTTGCCCACTGACAACACGGCCCAGAAGCGTCCGTAGTCGAGACATATCTGGCCAAAGTTCTCCACATCGGCTTCGACATAGGGTCGCCAGAACTTCTGCCAGCGCGCTTCCACCCGTCGGGGCACGCCCAGCAGGTGCAGGGCGTAGTCAATGGCGTAGCAGCCCATATTGGTCATTTCGCCGCCACCGGCCGTGGCCGCTGGATCAAAACGCTCGGGCCAAGTTTCCCGGATCGGAAAGTCTTGGGCAAAGGTCATGCCAAAGGTGTGGTAGTAGCTCACCACTTGGCCGTATAGTTCAGCCCGCACCTGGTGCAGCAGCTTGTCAAAGGCGGGTTGGAATTTGACCATGGGGACGTCGAAGACAGCGGGGACCCCCGCGGCCCGGACCTGTTCTTCAATGCGTCGGGCGGCGGCTGGATTGTGGCACAGGGGTTTGTTGATCCAGAGCGCCTTGCCGGCCCGAGCAGCCAATTCGACCATCTCGGCTTTGTCGCAGGGATCGGTCGCCAGGGCCAGGATCTCGACTTGGGCATGGTCCACCACGGCCTCGTAACTGGCGGCGAGGGGCGCTTGCATGGCCCGCTGCAGTTCCCCGGCCCGCTGCTCCCTAGGCTCGTATCCCGTCACCACCCAGGTTCGAGGATGCGCGGCGAACTGTCCGGCGGTCCCAGCCCCGTGGGTGCAGCAATTACCCAATATACCAACTCCGTACATGAAGTCCTTTTCGGTATAGGCAGCGGCCCGACTGGCACATCCACCAGCGCACTTGCAGCCAAACCCTGTCAGCAGGTCGGTTTACCCTACTTGAGAAACATCTCGCCGGTGAAAGGCAAAGGCTTGTTTGGACGCTCGTAGTGAATCTGTTTAGGCGTTTTTTTGAGTCCGGCGGCCCACTGGTCGCGCCAGTCTTCATAGACGGTCTCCGAGGAGGGGTCGCGCCGGCTGCGGGCGACGAGACTGGGCCATTCAGGCCGCGGGGAAGGCTCGCCCGTTTTCTGGTAGCGCAGGTCCATACTCCAGCGCACGGCGTTGGTGTTATTCGGGCCCGAGCCGTGGGGCGTCAGTTTGTGCACGAACAGAACATCCCCCTTCTGCATGGGCAGGCTAACCCGCTCGGTCTGGGGCAGGTCCTGCCCGTACCTCCAATAGACCATGCGCCGCTGATGGACCCTAGGCTGGACCTGCAAGCAGCCGTTCTCTTCGGTTGACTCGACGAGGGGAATCCAGACGGTCACTTGGAGGATTCCTTTTGCTTCTTGCGTGGTAAATACGGCATCCTGATGAAAAATTACATCTGTTGACGGCATCTTGGGCCGGACGTGTGACACGGCATTGCAGGTAATTTCTGGACCGATGAACGGCTCAATCAGATCGACGAGGTTTTGGTTGCGCAAAAACTCAAAGGTGCCGCGCCGGCGGGTTTCTCCTATGTCGGGACAGCCATCGACTTCGTCGCACTCTTCGGCGAGGCAGGCCAAGCGGCGCGCAAAAGGTTCGTTTTCGTAGAGGTTGGCGATCTTGCCTTGGCCGTGTAGGTCGCGGGCGATTTCATTGACGATGATATTGTGATCCTCGATGAGCGGCGCGAGATCGTCGTCGGTAAGTCCTCCTTTGATGATGACGTACCCTTCTTCCTCAAAAAAGTCGAGCTGTTGGCTGGTTACTTTCACGGTTGGTCTCCTTCCGTTCAATTTTCTTCCTGCCTCCAAGTCCTTTAATAACGACTCGACCGACGGGAGACAAGACTCGTCGGCCAGCGCACCTCGACTTGTAAAGGTCTTGGCTAGCCTCTACAATAAAAGGCTGCATTTCCTCTCAAACAAAGACCATGGCATGTTTGCGCTGATTTTTCTGTCGCTACTCGGCTCGATCTACGGCTATTCGGGCTGGCGGCTCATTCCCTATCTCCCGCCGCCCGCACAGATCGGTGCCGCACTAGCGCTGGTATTCCTGCTATTGACGCCCTTGTTGCTCTTTCGCCTGCGCTCCCGTCCACATCTGGCCTGGCTGACAGATCCCCTCGCCTGGGTAGCCTATCTCGGCATGGGCTTTTTCACCGTCTGCTCGACGCTGCTGCTTCTGCGCGATATCGGAGGACTGCTCTTGGGACTGATCTATCCAATCGACGCGGCGCTCAACGCCAGCATCGACTTGGCGACTTTCGTCCTAGCCGTAGTCTTGGTAAGCTATGGATACTACCAAGCCCGCCGCACGCCAGCGGTCCGCCGAGTCGATGTCCCTATCGCGGATCTCCCGCCCGCGCTAGTCGGACTGCGCATCGTCCAAATCAGCGATCTCCACATCGGCCCGACCATCAAAGCCCCTTTTGTCGAGCGCGTCGTCGCCCGCGTCAACGAATTGCAACCCGACCTAATCGCCTTCACCGGCGACCTCGCCGACGGGCCGGTCGAACGACTCGCCACACACACAGCCTCTTTAGCCGAACTCACCGCGCCGCTCGGAGTTTATTTCTGCACTGGCAACCACGAATACTACTCGGGCGTGGAAAGCTGGACTGAGCAGGCGCGCCGCCTCGGCTTCGACGTCCTGATCAACGAGCTACGCCAAATCGACTGCGGCGGCGGACGGATCGCCTTGGCCGGCACGACCGACTTCAGCGCCGGCGAGCTAGCCCCCGATCACGCCTCGGACCCGGCCAAGGCCCTTGCCGCGAGCGATGGTGCCGATGTGCGCATCCTGCTCGCGCACCAGCCGCGCAGCATAGAGGCTGCCAGCCAAGCCGACTGCCACCTACAACTGTCGGGCCACACGCACGGCGGCCAGTTCGTGCCGTGGAAGTACGCAATTCCCCTCCAACAGCCCTATGTCGCGGGCCTGCACAAATTTCGCGACACTTGGATCTACGTCCACCGAGGCACTGGCTACTGGGGTCCGCCGCTGCGGCTCGGTGCCCCTTCCGAGATCGCGCTTCTCACCCTGAGCCGGGACGGGTCCGCATGAAACCGCTTTTAACCTTCCGACGATAATTATCCCCTTGACACACTACGGATGACGCTTCTTATGTACACTATGCATCCGCGCCCATCCTTGGAGATGATCCATGCCTACCAGTGCTAGCCCCGTCCCATCCACAAACGGCCACACAGCTACCCAATTCCGCCTCATCGACTGCGACGTACATCACACCCTGCCCAATGAAAAAGCCCTCTTTCCCTACTTGCCGCGCCACTATGTCGAGCGCATTGAGGACTTCGGTTCCATGATGCCGCAGTTGGGCCATACCAATATGCCCAAACACGGCAACCGCCAAGAATTGTGGGAGGACCAAAAAACCAATCCAGCGGCCAATGTCGAAGTAGCGCGCCAAAGGCATCTCGACGAGTACGATATCGACGTGGCCGTGTTGACGGGCGGGCCGTACAGCGCGGCCGTGCATTCGGATTGCGATTATGCGGCGGCCTATTGCCGGGCCTTCAACGATTGGACCCTAGAGCATTGGGTGGGCGCGGACTCGCGCTTTAGATCCTCCATCCACATCGCCCCCCAAGACCCGCAGCTAGCCGTGGCGGAAATAGACCGCCTAGGCCCCAGGCCCGAGTGCGTCCAAGTGATGATGCCGGCTGGCTCGCGCCAGCCTTTTGGCCACCGCTTTTACCACCCCATCTACGAGGCATGCCAACGCCACAGTCTGCCGCTGAGCATCCACTTCGGGGCCGAGGGTGCCGGTATTGCCGCGCCGCCCACGGCCGCGGGATACCCCTCTCACTATCTGGAAATGCGCATGGCCCGGCCGCAGATCGCCATGGCGCATACAGTCAGTTTTATCTGCGAGGGCGTCTTTGAAAAATTCCCCGATTTTCGCGTCCTCTTTGTCGAGCATGACGTGTTTTGGGTCCCGGGGTTGATGTGGCACATGGATTCCGATTGGAAGGGCCTGCGCGATTATACGCCGTGGGTCAAGCGCCTGCCCAGCGAGTACTTGCGGCAGCACATTCGCTTTGGCACCCAGCCCATGATCCAGCCACCCACGCGCGACGATATGAAGCGCTTTTTGGAGTGGCTCCACGCCGATGAGGTCCTGGTCTTCGCCAGCGACTATCCGCATTGGGACTGGGACGAGCCAACGGGTTTCCTCGCCGATTTTGACGCGGACTATCGCCACCGCATCATGGCGCAAAACGCCGCGGAACTCTATGGCTTCTAAGCGCTACGTGGTCGCCCGGGCCGAGGAACTGCCCACTGGAGCGCGCAAGATCGTCAGCGTGGGCAACAGAGAAATCGGCGTCTTCAACATCAGGGGGTGCTACTACGCCCTGCGCAATAGCTGTCCGCACAAAAACGGTCCCTTGTGCCGGGGCCGATTGCGGCCCTTGGTCGTATCGCCGGGCGTGTACCAGATCGACTATCAGCAAGAGGGCTTGGTGCTCAAGTGCCCCTGGCACCAGTGGGAATTCGACTTGGCCACTGGGCAGGCGCTGTACGACGAGACTATGCGGGTGAAGACGTACGAGGCAGAGCGCGAAGGAGAGGAAGTGGTCGTGTATGTGGAGTGATGCTGGTTGCGGGACGGCCCATTAGCCGGTTGTAATCAGTCGCTGCCCTTGTTAATTTGCACGCCTCACTAGGAGGATATAGATGACCACAGCCCCACCCGATACCCAACTCCACAAAGCACTCGACCAAGACCAGATTGACCTATTCCGCCGCCGCGGCTTCATCATCATCGGCAAGCTGCTCGACGATGACCTCGTCGCCGTGCTACGCGATGAATACGACCGGCTCTTTGCCGAGGCGCGCCAGAACGGACGCTTCCGCAACCTGTCCATCAGCGACACCGACGATCTCGACGAAAAGAACAACGCCGACGAGCAGATGTTGCAGATCATGCAAATGTGCGAGCGCAGCATCCTCTTCCGGCAACTGCTCTACGACACCCGCATCCTCGACATTGCCGAAGACCTCATCGGCCCCAATATCCAGCTCTTTCACGACCAAGCCCTCTTCAAACCCGCCCACCACGGCGGCCCTGTCTTTTGGCACCAAGACAACGCCTACTGGAAATGTATGCCAGCCAACTTGGTTAGCTGCTGGATGACGCTCGACGATGTCGATGTGACCAACGGTGCCATGCACCTGCTGCCCGAATCGCACCTGCTGCCCGTCGGACACGAGCGCTCGGAGCAGACCAGTGCCTTGCTCGACTACGGCGACCAAGTCGATGCAACCCAATCCGCCGTCATAGACCTGCCCGCGGGCGGCGCGCTCTTCCACCACTGCCAAACCCTCCACTACACCCCACCGAACCAAACTGATCGCCAGCGCCGCGCCTTTGTCATCCACTTCATGCCCCCTGGCACGCGCTCGGCGCACACCGGAGAATTCCTCGAAGTGTCTTTTGGCTGCCCCATGCTGCGGATGCGAGTCTGATCGCGACGATTAGAGTCAGGCCAAATAGCGCTCGGGGTTTGCCACGACTTCGGCCAGCAGAGTATCGACATACGTATCTATGGCAAAAAGCCGGCACGAGGATGCGCCGACGAGGCCCCGTGTCAGCGGACCAGTAGCATCCCAAAAGTCCCCCAGACGCGGTCGGTCTAGGGCAGGATAAGCGGCTTGGGGATCGGTTCGTCGCAAGTGATGCCAGTAGAGCACTTCGACCAGATGGATGTAGGTAGAAGTCTGATAATCGACGCCCAGCATGAGAATTTTGCCGCCGCGTCGATAGGCGCGGAACATGGGCGAGTGGGTGCCATAAGTCCGCCCCCAAGGAGCCAGATCCCAAGGCGACGTATGGCCTTCTTGGCGTAAGTGATCTGCGACAAAATCCGCCGCACCTCGCCCTAGGGCCGCTACCGAGTGCGAGTAGTGGTCCGAACGGTAAGTATCGGGTAAGCAGCGAAAGAACTCGGTCAGCCACCCCACGGTGGAAGGAGTAGCCGCCCAGTCCCAACGGAGCGCTCGTTCACTCCGCTCTATCAGGTGGAACGAGGGCATCAAGATAAGCCCGTCGGGGCCGACTGCTGCCTGGAGCGCATCGACCACAGTCTGCGCTCCACCGGCGACAGGCCCCAGGCTTTTGAACGAGGAATGGATAAAGAGCATATCCCCCGCTTCGACGCCGAGGGCTTCTAAATGACTCTGTAGGTCGGCTTGGGTGTAGGCATCCATCGCAATGCGCTGTTAGGCTTTGTCCAGACGTATCTTGGTCAGCCCCAGTTCTTGCAGTTGAACACGCAGGCGGCCGACGTAGTATTCGGGCACCATGTGTTGGTAGCCGTTGCGAGTTACGAGCGGTCCTCTTCTAACACGAATTGGCGGTCGCCTTCCGAGTAGGCCACGATCATATCCGCGTCTTCGGGGCCGAGGCTAATTCCGTTGTGGAAGACGCCGGCCGGGATGGCGAGCGTATCGCCGGTTTCCAGCGTAAAAGACTCGTCACCCAAGCTGTGCTCTACGCGGCCGGCGAGTAAATAGAGCACTTCTTCGCAATTGGGGTGGGAGTGGCGCGGGTTGGCTTGGCCAGCTTTGAGGACGACGCGGCCCAACGTGAGACCCTCGACATTGCCCTGTGGACGGCCCGCCAACCAAGTCAGATGTCCCCACGATTCGTCTACGCGGTTCTGGCGGCTCTCGGCGGCGCTGAGAAGGGGGTTCGACATGTCTGTTTAGGCTCCGGTTAAAGGTGGAAAACGATAATGCGAAAAAGGCAGCGAGCCGTCCAGAAGACACCTCTGATCGGGAGCTTTTCCTCTGCTCTATAATCGGCGCGCCGTACTCGCCTGAGTATCAATGATCGACTTTTTTGACGGCCCTCCAGCCGTTGGGCATATTACCCGGCCATGAATCCCATAGACCCCCAAGCCCTGTCGGCACTGGCCGCTCTCCTCGGTCCGCGTCTGAATGCGACCTCTGAGGTCCGCCATGCCCACGCCGCCGACGCCTCGTACCATACCCCGCAACCGCCGCAGGCCGTAGCCTTTCCCGCAAGCGTCGAAGAAGTAGCCCAGATCACCCGGATCTGCACCGCGCACCAAGTGCCAATCGTGCCCTTTGGCACCGGTACGGCCGTCGAAGGCGGCATTGTCGCCGTGCGCGGCGGCCTGTGCGTCGATCTCTCGCGCATGAACCGCATCCTCCGCGTCAGTGCCGCCGACATGGATGCCACGGTTGAAGCCGGCGTCACCCGCCAACAGCTTAACGAACACCTCCTGTCAAAAGATACCGGCCTGCACTTTCCAGTCGATCCCGGTGCCGACGCCTCCTTGGGCGGCATGGCCGCGACCCGCGCCTCGGGCAGCGCTGCGGTCGGCTATGGCACCATGCGCGACAATGTCTTGGGCCTCAAGGCCGTTTTCGCCGACGGCACCATCGTCGAAGCGGGTGGGCGGGCGCGCAAATCCTCAGCTGGCTACGACCTAACCGCCCTGCTCGTCGGCACCGAAGGCACGCTGGCCTTTATCACCGAAGTAACCCTGCGCCTAGCCAAACTGCCAGCAGCCATCTCCGCAGCCGTCTGCCCCTTTGCCGACCTCGACACCGCCGTCGCCGCGGCCATCGACGTCTTGAGTGCGGGGATCCCCGTCGCGCGGCTCGAATTGCTCGACGAAGTGCAAATGCAGGCCTGCAACCAATACGCGGGCCTCGATTACGAGGTAGCACCGACGCTCTTTTTTGAATTTCACGGCACAGACCAAGGAGTCGTCGAACAAGCTGAAACCGCCGGCGAGTACGTAGCCCGGCGAGGCGGCGGCCCTTTCCGCTGGGCCACGGCCGAGGGCGAGCGCGACCGTTTGTGGCAGGCGCGCTACGATGCCTACTACGCCTCGCGCGCGCTCCGCCCCGGCTCAGTCGGCTATGTAACCGATGTCTGCGTGCCGATCACGGCCCTCGCCCACTGCATCCACCAGACGAGAACCGCGCTGGCCGATCTCGACTTTCCCGCGCCGCTCTTCGGCCACGTCGGCGACGGCAACTTCCACGTCGTCTGCCTCATCGAACCGGGCAACGCCGCAGAACTGGCACAAGTACAGGAGCTAGGCGAGCAAATCGTCGAGTGGGCGCTCCAAGCCGGGGGAACCTGCACCGGCGAACACGGCATCGGCCTGGGCAAGATCGACGCGCTCGAAGCCGAGTGCGGCCCAGGCGTCGAGGTCATGCGCCGCATCAAAAAAGCACTCGACCCGGACAACCTGATGAACCCCG
The DNA here is from genome assembly GCA_028875335.1 of Gemmatimonadota bacterium. The sequence continues at coordinate 504 of JAPPEF010000237.1, read as the reverse complement.
GCAAAATCCTGCGCATCTGAAACCACCATTCCCCTCAACGTAGAGAGATCACCATGAAAATCACCAGCGTCGAATTCTTCCACCTCAACCCGCGCCTCTGCGACCGCTACCAAGGCCACGAGGTTCGCTTCTCCGGCATCGACACCCAGACCGTCTTCCGCGTAACCCTCGACAACGGCGTCGTCGGCTACGGCGATGAGCGCGGCCACACCTCGCTCTCCGAAGGGCAAATCGCAGGTATGATCGACCAGTCGCCGTTCAATTACGTCGCTGGCGCGCTTAGCACCGGACTGATGGGCGCGTTGTACGACGCCATGGGCAAGGCCATCGAAGAGCCAGCGTACAAACTGTTGGGTCAAAAAGTCCGCGACCGCGTACCAGTGGCAGCGTGGACCCGGCCAGCGGCCCCCGAGGACTTTGCCAGCGAAATCCAGCGCGCCGCCGGAGAAGGCTACACCATCTTCAAGATGCACTCGGCCGAACAGCACGACGTGATCGAGCAGA
>JAPPEF010000342.1 GCA_028875335.1 Gemmatimonadota bacterium | reverse complement strand
TACCTTCGAGTCAGGGTACGAGGATGCCCCTCCGGGTCTGCTGTTGCTAAACCCCTACTTGGGGTGGCCAAGCCACTACAGTGTTGATCTCATGTTCGTGCGCGTAAAGCCGGGAGATATGCAGGAGGTCGTCCAGTACATGCAAGAGTCATGGGACAGCATTGTCGATCATGCGGATTTCAATTTTTCCTTCCTACAGCAGGACTTGGAAGCGGCCTACCGCGACGAGTTGCGCTGGCGTCAGCTCATCACGTGGGCTGCGGTCGGCGCGGTGTTCATCTCCGCTTTGGGTGCTTTTGCGCTCACGGCTCTCGCCGCCGGTCGCCGCACCAAGGAGTTCGGCATTCGCAAGGCCCTTGGTGCCAGCGTACTCGGCATCACCGCGATGATGGCCCGCGAGTTTGCCTGCCTCGCCCTGATTGGCGCGCTGGTGGCGTGGCCGCTGTCGTGGTGGTGGATGCGCGATTGGCTGAATGGCTTTGCCTTCCGCATTGATCTGGCGGCGTGGCATTTTGCCGCTGGTGCTGCGATTGCGCTTGTCGCGGTTTTGATCAGCTCTGGTCATCAGGCGTACAAGGCGGCTAAGGCCGATCCGGTAGAAGCCCTGCGCTACGAATGAGTGAATGCCTTCACTAGGAGTCGATCATGTTCAAGAGCTACCTGCACATCGCCGCCCGCCACCTGACCCGCCACCGGCTCTACGCGCTGACCAACATCGGCGGCCTAGCGGTTGGACTCGCGGGCTGTATGCTCATGGCCATCTGGGTTCTCGGCCAACTGGAGACCGACCGCTTTCACGAGCACGGCGAGCGCATCTACCGAGTCGTCACCGAGGGCGAGAAAGGTGCCCGCGTAACGACGCCTGCCGTCCTCGGCACCAGCCTTCAGCGCGAGACGACCGAGGTGGAAGCCGTAGTGCGCATGCTAAACGTGGACAACCCAGTGCCGCTCGTCAGCCACGGGGAGAAGCGTTTCTACGAGGACGCCTTTCTCTTCGCCGATCCGGAGGTTCTGAAGGTTTTTACCCTGCCCTTGGTTGCTGGCGACGCCGCTACGGCGCTTGCCCAGCCTTTTAGCGTCCTCCTCTCCGAGTCTGCGGCGCGCAAGCTGTTCGGCGACGCCGATCCCATGGGGCAAGTCATCCGCTTTAAGGATCATCTTGACCTGAAGGTGACCGGGATTCTGCGCGACCTGCCCGAGCAATCGCACCTGCGGATCGAGTTCCTCGCCTCCTTTGCCACGGTGGAGCGCTGGCTGGGGGCTAGCGCGGTGAGCGACTGGCGGCGTAGCATGTACCGCACGTATCTGCTGCTGCGTCCCGGCGTTGAGCAGCATTCGTTGAGTGGCTTGCTCGACCAGTTGCGGCAAGAACACTTTGGCGTTGACGACCGCGGTCACTGGGAGCTACAGGCGCTTCACCGGATTCATCTCCATTCGCGGGAGGACTTGGGTATCGCAGGAGATGGAGACATCCGCGAGGTGATCATCTTGGCGACGGTCGCGTGCTTGGTCCTGCTCGTCGCCTGCCTCAATTACGCCAATCTGGGAATCGCCTTGGCCGCACAGCGAGTGCGCGAGATTGGGCTGCGGCTGTCGATGGGCGCTGGTCGCAGCCAACTGGCGCGGCAGTTCCTAATCGAATCGGCCGTGGTGACCTCCTTAGCCTTTGCTATTGCCGTGGTCTTGGCGGACACCTTGGCTCCATACGTGACGCGCTTCGGCGGGATGGAGATTGCCGTGGCGTACTCCGATCCGCAGGTGCTGGCCTTGATGGCGTCGATCTTTCTCTTGGCGGTGGTCCTGTCGGGCAGCTATCCCGCCTTTTGCCTCGCTCGGATCGCGCCGGTGCGAGCCTTGGAGGGTAGTGGGGCCGTCGGGAGCAGAAGGGGTCGCCTAGGCATGGTGACGGCGCAGTTTGTCGTCTCCGTGGGACTGCTCTGTGCAACGGCGATTGCTCAGCAGCAATTGGCCTTTATCGAGAGCGCGGAGCTTGGTATCGAGACTGAGCAGGTCTTGGTGGTGCCGATCCGCAGCCAGCCGATGCGGGGCGACCCGCAGGCGGTGAAGGCGCGGTTGGGCCAGGTCCCGGAGATTTCTTCGGTGAGCGCGGCCGCTTTGTTCCCAGCAGGGCCGGTGGGCAGAAGCAGCATCCAGCCGCACAGTGCGGAGGCAGATCCCGTGAGCGTCGATTTGCTGTGGGTCGATGCTGGCGCGACGGAAACGCTCGGTATGACCCTAGCAGCAGGAGAGGGATTTACTGAGAACATGGAGCCGCGCAACGGGTACTTCGTCCTCTCTCAGGCGGCAGTGCGGGCGTTGGGATGGGAGTCTGCGGAGGCTGCCATTGGCCGGACTTTGGCGATTGGGCAAGCTGGGGGCACGGGCGTCTCACCTGAAGGCACGGTAGTCGGCGTGGTTGAGGACTTTCACTCAGGCTCTCTGCGGCGCGGCATCCAGCCGGTCGTCATGCAGCTATGGCCGTGGCACAACTACCTGCTCATTCGCTTTCGCGCCCATTCTCTACAGCACGTCGTGCAGCAAGTTGAGACGGTGATGGCAGAGTTAGATCCCGTCCACCCTTTTGAGTATTCCCTGCTCGACGACCGCTTTGCCGCCATGTACCTAAAGGATGAAAGACTGGGGACGCTGTTCGCCGGCTTCGGCGGGCTGTCCCTGCTCGTGGCCTGCGTGGGGATGTTTGGTCTCGCTTCCTTTGCCGCGCAGCGCCGGCGCATGGAGTTCGGCGTGCGCAAGGCATTGGGTGCTACCGGGATAGAGATCGGCCGCCTTCTCGCCGGAGAGCTTACGCGCTTGGTGCTGGTGGCCAGCTTGCTCGCCTGCCCGATCGCTTACTTTGGCATGGCTGGATGGATGGAGCAGTTCAGCGAGCGCGCCGAGGTGGGTGCGGGTCCGTTCGTCGCGGCGGTTGCGGCTGCATTGGTCGCCGCTTGGGTGAGTGTCGCGTACCATGCGATCAGGACGAGTCGGATCGATCCGGTAGAAGCACTGCGCTATGAGTAGTCATGTTTGAGAACTAACAGTCCTGAACATTCAACGAGAATAGAGGGAATCGCACTATGTGGAAGAGCAATCTGATCATTGCCCTGCGCGTGTTGGGGCGCAACAAGACGATCTCGCTGATCAACATCGTCGGCCTATCCGTGGCCTTTGCCGTGGCGGTCCTGTGTCTGCTGTTCGTGCGCCACGAGACCTCCTTTGACGCTTGGCACGAAAAAGGGGATCGGATATTCGCCGTCTATCTTGACCATCCAGAGCCCGAACCCGGTGCTGACTTCAACCGTTTCACGATGATGACTGACCATCTGCACGAGACAGTGCGCACTAAAGTCCCCGGCATCCGCGAATCGGTTTACATGCAGTTGGGATACGGCAAAATCTCGTATGGCGATGCGACCTTTGATGAGTCCTTCCTCGCTGTCGATCTGGCCTTCCTCACCATGTTCACCTTGCCGCTGGCGGCGGGCGATGCGGCGACGGCCCTCAACGATCCCCAGAGCGTTGTTCTCACCCATGAGACCGCGCAGAAGTACTTCGGCCCCGATGTGCCAACCCACGCCATGCTGGGTGAGCGCATCCGGCTACATACCGTCGAGCGAGACAACTCGACATCGCCACCGAAGGAGACGCCTATCGAGGTGGAGCGCACCATTGCGGGTGTGCTGGCACCCCTGCCGGGACCTTCTATTCTGCACCTAAAGGTACTTGTGCCCGCGGTAACGGCCGAGGATTTGCACTTCAGGGGCCTAGACGGACTTTTTGTTGAACTCGAAGGAGGGGTAGAGTCTGCCGAAGTGGAAACGCGGCTGGAGCCCCTGACCTTGCTTCACCGATTTAAGTTGCAACCTTTTGCGGGCGCTCACTTAGGACCTAGGATAACGGGACCCGCTGACTTTGGTTATGGCACGGTTGAGCATATCTATCTGCTGGCGGGATTGGCCGCGCTGGTCTTGCTGATCGCTGCCATCAACTTCGTCAACCTCGCCATGAGCCGCGCTATGACGCGGACCTTGGAAGTCGGGGTGCGCAAGGCGATCGGTGCGACGCGCCACCAGCTTTCCAACCAATTCCTCGCCGAAGCAATCGTGGTGAGTCTAATCGCCATCGTCGTTGGCATGGGCCTTGCCGAAGCCGTGCTGCCGACATTTAACGCGGTCGTGCATCAGCAGCTAGAAATCGAGTGGTTGTCGGTCGAGACGGGGATAGGTGCCTTAACGTTGGCTTTGGTGGTCGGTGTACTGTCGGGCTTGTACCCGGCCCAAATCATTGCGCGGCTCCATCCCGTCCGGGCACTGTCCCGCAAGACGCCTCAGCCGGGTCGCGGTTGGCTGGGTCGCGGTCTGATTGTCGTGCAGTTTGCGCTGTCGGCCGTTCTCGTCGTCGTAACAATCACTATGGCGCGACAACTCGATTTTATGCGTACCAAGGATTTGGGTTTCGACGGTGACCAGGTCGTATCGGTTGCCCACAAAGGTAATCTCAACGCTTTGCAGATTGAGCATCTCGCCAACGAGATCAAGTCCCGACCGGGACTTATACAGGGAGTCACCGGTGTCTCGACAGCACCTGGCTTTGGCGGCGGGGCTCCCATACCAATCCAGGCCGGTGAGAAAGTACTCCGCGCCAAGTCTTTCTACGTGAGTCCAAATTTTCTGAGCATCATGGGTATCGAGGTCCTCTCTGGGCAGGGCTTCGATCCCAATCTGCCACACGGCGTCCTGCTCAACGAGACCGCCGCGCGCTTTTTCGACCCCGAAGATCTGATCGGCCGCACCTTAACGCTTTCCCGGGAAAATGGCCAGCCGATTGGCGAGCCGATGACGGTGATCGGCATAGTCAAGGATTTCCACTTCGTGGATATGCGCCATACCATAGGACCGGCTTTTCTGACGACGTTTATGCCCGGATTGCAGCGAGACCGGTTCAGTAACACTCTGTTCCGGCTCGACCGCGCCGACCTGCCCGCGGCAGTCGAAGAGGTAAAAGCGCTGTGGAAGCGGGTTTTCCCGCAATACGAATTATGGGGCGTGAGCTTCTTCGACGAGTCCTTTGCCGCGAAATACGAGACCGAGCGGCGCGTCGGCGTTGTCATGGGTTGGATGAGTGCCGTCGCCATTGCGATCTCCTGCATGGGGCTTTTTGGCTTGGTCGCCCTAGCGGCGGTGCGGCGCACCAAGGAAATTGGCATCCGCAAGGTGCTCGGGGCTACGACTAGCAGCGTGCTGCTGTTGATGTCGCGCGAGTTCGGCTGGCTGGTAGTGGCGGCCAATGTGATTGCCTGGCCTGTGGCCTATTTCGCGTTGAACCGCTGGCTCGCGTTTTATGCCTATCGCATTGACATTGGCGTGGGTTGGTTTGTGCTGGCGGGCGTGGGTGTGCTCGCGGTTGCGCTGGCTACCGTCAGCAGTCAGACGTGGCTGGCGGCGCGGACCAATCCGGCGGATGCGTTGAGATACGAATAGAGAAAGAGGGAGCGTGTAGAAGCAGACCCCAAGCCGAAAGGGAATGGGATGCTGAGAAACCTAATCATCACGGCTGGACGCAATCTCGTCCGGCACAAGGCGTATGCGCTGCTGAACGTCGTTGGGCTAACATCCAACAGCCATAAGAGAGCTAAACGAATTGACCTCATGTTGCCTTTCATCGCTTGTCTTATCGGACTAGTGTTAAGCATTCGCGTCGGCGCGGAGCCGCTGGTAGAGGGCCGGATACGCCTATCGTCCGGGTTGCCAGCGGCCGGAGTGCAGGTGCAGCTATTCGATTTGAGCGATCTGCGCCAGTCGGTCGGCACGACGACGGATGCGACCGGCTATTTTGCGCTTTCGCTGCAAACACTGTCTAGGGGAAGGAATACGGCCCTGCCGGCCGACTTTGCCTTGGGACAGAATTACCCCAATCCGTTCAATCCTTCCACTCTCATTCCCTACCAACTGCCAGCGGCGGCTCACGTGCGGCTGGAAGTATTCAATATGCTGGGACAGCGCTTGATCCGGTTAGTCAATGGCGAACGGTCGGCGGGTGTGCACACGGCGCGGTGGGACGGTACGGATGCGGCTGGACGTGCGGTAGGAGCGGGGGTGTATATCTATCGGCTCAGCAGCGGGGGGATGGAGGCGAGTCGGCGGATGGTGTTGATTGACGGGCAGGCTGGGGTTCGCAGCGGCGTGTCGAGTAGGCCTCCTAGGTTGGCACCGGCTACCCAAGATCAGGCGTATGGATTGGTTGTTTGGGGCTCGGATATGGTCGCCTATGTTGACCCTGCCTTCCACATCCGAGACGGGATGGCTCCGGTGGACATCGTCGTAGAAGAGCGCAGTCTGTCTGGGCGGCTGAAGGTCGTTGAGAGTGGCCTCTTAGGGGATGTCAACGGCGATGGTCGCGTCGATATTGTCGATGCGCTGTTCGTGGCGATGTACAGCGTCGATCCTTCGACCTTGGCGGCTCATATTCCCAACATTTCTCTCGGCGATGTGGATGCCGATGGCGACATCGACTTTGCCGATGCCTATCTGATTGGGACGTATAGCGTCAATCCGTTGGATCCGGCGTTACCAGCGGGGATTGGCCAAGCCGTATCTGATCCTGAATTCCTGACTCCTGAGGCAGCCCGTAGTGTGCTAGATGAGCGGGGGATTGCGTATACACCGGCGTCCTTTTTCGAGCGCGTCCGAGCGGGGGATGTATCTGCGGTACGGCTGTTTATTGCGGCTGGGATGGATATCCATGTCCGAGATGACGACGGTACGACGGCCTTGAACGTGGCCGCTTTGGAAGGCCATGTGGAGGTCGTACGCATCTTAGTAGAACAGTGGATAGCGGAAGCAGGCGCGCAGACCCAAGATGCCGACGGCCGGACAGTCTTGATGTGGGCCGCTTCTGGAGGCGATGTGGAAATGGTGCGGCTTTTGCTCGAAAACGGGGCCAATATCCATGCCCAAGATGCCGACAGCACTACGGTTTTGATGTGGGCCGCTTCTGGGGGTGGTATGGAGGTGGTGCATCTTTTGCTCGAAAACGGGGCCTACATAAACGCCCAAGATAAATACGGCTATACGGCCCTGACGTGGGCGGCTGGGGCGGGTCAGGTGGAGGTAGTGAGGCTCTTACTCACCAACGGGGCCGATGTTCACGCCCAAAACAACTCCGGCATTACAGCCTTGATGTTAGCCGCTAGGGCGGGTCAGGTGGAGGTAGTACGTCTTTTGCTCGACAATGGGGCCGACATAAACGCCCAAGATGACCTCTTTGACAGGACGGTCTTGATGTGGGCGGCTCGGGGGGGCGATGTGGAGGTGGTGCGTCTTTTGCTCGACAATGGGGCCGATCTTCACGCCCAAGATGACCTCCATGGTAGGACGGCCTTGGCGTGGGCGGCTTTTGGAGGCCATGTGGAGGTGGTGCGCTTCTTGCTCGAAAACGGCACCGACATAAACGCACAAAATGTCTCCGGCAGGACGGCTTTGATGTATGCCACTTTGGAGGGCGATGTGGAGGTGGTGCGTTTCTTGCTTGACAACGGGGCCGATCTCCACGCCCAAGATGCCTACTATGGCAGGACGGCCTTGGCGTGGGCGGCTTGGGGAGGCGACGTGGAGGTAGTGCGGCTCTTACTCGACAACGGGGCCGACATTCACATGCGAACTAACGAAGGCACTACGGCCTTGGTACTAGCTGTTCTTGAAGGCCATGTCGAGGTCGCACGCATCTTAGTAGAACAATGGGTAGCAGAAGGAGATGTGGATGCCCGATATGACGACGACACTACAATTTTGATGTGGGCGGCTCGGGCAGGCCATGTGGAGATGGTGCGCTTCTTGCTCGAAAACGGCACTGATATTCACGCTCGAAATAACAACGGCACGACGGCCTTAGCGTGGGCCGCTTGGGGGGGCGATGTGGAGGTAGTGCGTTTCTTGCTTGAAAACGGTGCCGATATTCACACCCGAAATAACAGCGACTGGACGGTTTTGATGTGGGCGGCTCGAGGGGGCGATGTGGAGGTGGTGCGTCTTTTGCTTGAAAACGGCACTGATATTCACGCTCGAAATAACGACGGCACGACGGCCTTGAGCTTGGCCAAAAACAGTGGTCGCCAAGAGGTGATAGACCTTCTCGAAGCGGCTGGTGCCACGGAGTAACATGGACGGCCCAAGAAAAGCCGGACGAGGTCGCCGCACCAAGGAGAGTTCAACAAGAATGCGAGAAATCACCCTATGTGGAAGAGCAACCTGATCATTGCCCTGCGCGTGTTGGGGCGCAACAAGACGATCTCGCTGATCAACATCGTCGGCCTATCCGTGGCCTTTGCCGTGGCGGTCCTGTGTCTGCTGTTCGTGCGCCACGAGACCTCCTTTGACGCTTGGCACGAAAAAGGGGATCGAATATTCGCCATCTATTATGACCATCCAGAGCCCGAACCCGGTGCTGCCTTCAACCGTTACACCAGGATACGTGACGATGAGCGCGAGGCTGTGCGTACCAAAGTCGCCGGTATCCGCGAATCGGTTTCCATGAAGTTGGGATACGGCAAAGTCTCGTACGGTGATGCGACCTTTAACGAGAACTTCCTCGCTGTCGATCCGGCCTTCCTCACCATGTTCACCTTGCCGCTGGCGGCGGGCGATGCGGTGACGGCACTCGACGATCCCCAGAGCGTTGTTCTCGCCCATGAGACGGCGCAGAAGTACTTCGGCCCCAATGTTCCTGCCCACGCCATGCTGGGTGCGCGCATCCGGCTGCACACTGTCGGGCGGGACTACTCGACATCGCCACCCAAGGAGACGCCCATCGAGGTGGAGCGCACCATTGCGGGTGTGCTAGCACCCCTGCCGGGGCCTTCTATTTTGCGTCTAAAGATACTCGTGCCCGCGATAATGGCCGAGGCGCTGCACTTCAGGGGTCTAGGAGGACTTTTTGTCGAACTCAAAGAGGGCGTAGCGCCTGCTGAAGTGGAAACACGGCTAGAGCCCCTAGCCTCGCGGGACCGACCGAAGTTGCAGCCTTTTGCAGGCGCTCACTTAGGACCTAGTATAACGGGACCCGTTGACTTTGGTTATGGCACGGTTGAGCATATCTATTTGCTGGCAGGGCTGGCCGCGCTCGTGCTGCTGATCGCTGCTATCAACTTCGTCAACCTCGCCATGAGCCGCGCCATGACGCGGACCTTGGAAGTCGGGGTGCGCAAGGCGATCGGCGCGACGCGTCACCAGCTTTCCAACCAATTCCTCGCCGAAGCGATCGTGGTGAGTCTAATCGCCATCGTCGTTGGCATGGGCCTCGCCGAAGTCCTACTGCCGACATTTAAGGAGGTCGCGAATCAGCAGCTAGAGATCGAGTGGTTGTCGGTCGAGACGGGGATAGGTGCCTTAACGTTGGCTTTGGTGGTCGGTGTACTGTCGGGCTTGTACCCGGCCCAAATCATTGCGCGGCTCCATCCCGTCCGGGCACTGTCCCGCAAGACGCCTCAGCCGGGTCGCGGTTGGCTGGGTCGCGGTCTGATTGTCGTGCAGTTTGCGCTGTCAGCCGTTCTCGTCGTCGTGGCGATCACTATGGCACGACAGCTCGATTTCATGCAGACTAAGGATTTGGGCTTCGACGGGGACCAGATTGTAATAGTTCTCCACCAAGGCGATCTCAACGCTTTGCAGATTGAGCGCCTCGCCGACGAGATCAATTCCCGACCGGGACTCGTACAAGGAGTCACCGGTGCCTGGTCAGCACCTGGCTCTGGCGGCTTTCCCCCCATGCCAATCCGGTCCGATGAGAAAGTGCTCCACGCCAAGCCCTTCTACGTGAGTCCAAACTTCCTGAGTGTCATGGGTATCGAGGTTCTCTCTGGGCAGGGCTTCGATCCCAATTTGCCGCACGGCGTCTTGCTCAACGAGCCTGCTGCACACTTCTTCGGCCCTGAAGAGCTAATCGGCCGCACCTTGACAGGCCTTGGTGACGAGCCGATGACGGTGGTCGGCGTAGTCAAGGATTTCCACTTTACGGATATGCGCCATACCATAGGACCGGCTCTTCTGACGACGCGTCCGCTTATATCCAAGCCCAAATTGCGAGACCGGTTCACGAACACCCTAGTCCGGCTCGACCGCGCCGACCTGCCCGCGGCGGTCGAAGAAGTAAAGGCGCTGTGGAAGCGGGTTCTGCCGGAATATGAATTCCACGATGTGCGCTTCCTCGACGAGAGTTTTGCAGGGAGATACTGGGAAGAGCAGCGCGTCGGCGTTGTCATGAGATGGATGAGTGCCGTTGCCACTGCGATCTCCTGCATGGGGCTTTTTGGCTTGGTCGCTTTGGCGGCCGTGCGCCGCACCAAGGAAATTGGCATCCGCAAGGTATTAGGCGCTACGACCAGCAGCGTGCTGCTATTGATGTCGCGCGAATTCGGCTGGCTGGTGGTGGTCGCCAATGTGATTGCTTGGCCTGTGGCCTATTTCGCGTTGAATCGCTGGCTCGCGTTCTACGCCTATCGCG
>JAPPEF010000203.1 GCA_028875335.1 Gemmatimonadota bacterium | reverse complement strand
ACCAGCAGCTAGTAGGGGAAGTCTCGGATCTACAGCGCCGCTTGGACGAGCGCTATCGCTTTGACGACATCGCTCGTCGCTCATCGCCTTGGCAGCGCATTTATCTCCAGATCGAACAGGTAGCCCAATCGAAGACGAGTGTTCTGATCTCCGGCGAGACCGGTACGGGCAAGGGCGAGGTAGCAAAGGCCATTCACCAAAGGAGCCGACGGCGAGAAAACGCCTTCGTCGAAATCAACTGCGGTGCCCTGCCGGAGAGCCTAGTCGAAAATGAGCTGTTCGGCCACGAAAAGGGGGCCTATACCGGAGCTGGAGCAGCGCGCAAAGGCCGCTTTGAACTGGCCGATCAAGGCACTTTGTTCCTCGACGAAGTCGGGGACATTCCTCTGCCGACGCAAGTGAAGTTGCTGAGAGTGATTCAGGACGGCTGCTTTGAGCGGATCGGCGGCACCCAGACTCGGCGGGCCGATGTGCGCCTAATCGCGGCGACGCATCGCGATATAGAAGCCATGGTACGGGAGAGCACCTTCCGGGCGGATCTCTTCTACCGGCTCAACGTGATCAAGATCGAAGTGCCGCCGCTGCGCGAGTGCCGCGAGGACATACCCATTCTGGTCGATGCGTTTATCCGCCAGTTCGCCGCCGAGAACAACAAGCGCATCGCGGGCATCCGGCCGCGAGCCTTAGACGTGTTACGCGATTACGATTGGCCGGGCAATGTGCGAGAATTGAAAAACTGTGTCGAGGGCATGGTCGTCATGTGCGCCCGCGAAGGGGTGCTCGAAGTCGGGGACATTCCGCGCTACATAAACCGCCAAGAGCGCGTTTTTTCCGGGTTGGGTTTTCGCGTCGGCATGAGCATGGCCGAGATCGAGCAGATGGCCATTGCCGAAACCTTGAAGACGGTTGGCCAAGACCGACGGCGTGCGGCCGAAATTCTGCAAATCGGTCTCAGTACGCTCTACCGCAAGGTAAAGCAATACGGCGGGATTTAGCTGCGTTGGTTATAGTAGTGTTTGACGAGCGCGTTGAGGGTTTCTTGGGGATCGGCTACTACATCGGCGTCAATGCAAAACTGGCTCAATCCGGTCAGCTTGAGGCCGTGTCCGTAGTCGCTGAACATTTCTTCGCACAATTCGCCAGGTGACATATCCCGCGTGTTGGCTAGGGCCTCGATTTGCGCGGAAGCTTCCGGTGTGATCTCTAAGGCGATGTCGTGGTCGCGTTGAAATTTGTCGAGAAAGCGGCGCAGCGAGGTGTCTTGGAGCAAGCGCTCCAGACCGGTCGCAGGATCCAGTACGGTATCGGCGTCGACCGTAAAGCCCTCGACGCCGACAGAAGGGAGCTTTTTTTCGTAGTTGAGTAGCACCTTTTCAATGGCGCTGACCAAGCCTCGAGCACCGATATGCTCAGCGTGTGCGCGCTCGGCTAACAGGGCTAGTGCTTCGTCGGCAAATTCGACCTCAATGCCATAGGCGCGGAAGTCGCGCTTTTTGGATAGGATGACGCTGCTTTTGGGGTTGCGAAGGATTTCGCGGAGATCTTCGGGGCCGAGACCGTGCAGCACGGCGATGACGGGCAAGCGGCCGATGAATTCGGACTCGAATCCGTATTCGATCAGGTCCTCGGCCCGCACGTGGGACAGAAGCTGATCGGCATCGAGGTGGGCCGGGTCGGCTTGGGAGCGAAATCCCATAGTGCCTTTGTTGAGCCGTCGGCCGATGATTTCGTCGAGCCCGGAAAAGGCCCCGCTAACGATAAAGAGGATATTGCGAGTGTTGACCTTCTGGCGTTCGATCTTGCCCGTCTGCTGCATCTGGATGACGGATTCCATCTGCGAGGCAATGTCGTGCGGGGCCTTGAGATCGACGTCGGTTTCCTCCATCAGCTTGAGCAGGTTGCGCTGGACGCCCGAGCGCGAGACATCTGGGCCGTGTACTCCCTGCGCGGAGGCGATTTTGTCGATTTCGTCGATGTATATGATGCCGTACTGGGCGCGTTCGATGTCGCCGTTGGCCTCGCGGACTAGGTCGCGGACCAAGTCTTCGACATCGCCGCCGACGTAGCCGGTCTCGCTGAATTTAGTGGCGTCGCCCTTGACGAAAGGGACGCCGATTTTGCGGGCGATGAGGCGGATTAGATAGGTTTTGCCCACGCCGGTAGGGCCGATCATCAGCACGTTGTTCTTGATGTTGCCGACGAATCCCTCGTCTTCTTCCGGGGGCAGTTTCAGGCGGTTGAAATGCGTGCAGATCTTGGTGGCGAGAATGGCCTTGGCCTCTTGCTGTTTGATGACGTATTGATCGAGATAGGCCTCTAATTCTTCCGGTTTGAGGTCGAAGTAGATGGCCTCGGATTCGACCGTCTGCGTACCTTCGCCCTCGGTGGAGGACGCCTCAGGTTGGGCAGGCGCTTGCTCTTGTTCTTCGATTTGTCTAGCTAGGAGGCGACGCAGTTTTTCTGGGTCAATCTCCACTTTTTCAGCACGCGGTCGCATATATTTAACCTAAAGGGGTTGGAAATGTTGTGGCGTAAAAAATATACTCGTCCCTTCAGATGTGGACAACCTAAGCCTCGTTCCTTTTTCCCTTCTATACAGCGAACAGCTCGGCATTTATGCCTAGTTCTCGCGACAGTGCTGGCACCGACCCTTGCAGAAGGACAGGCGTACACGTGGACGTACTCGGTTGACGCCGAAAAGGTTTTTGGCAATGGGCTTGCAGCTTATAAACAGGGGCGTTTCAACGAGGCTCTCAATCACCTGCGGCAGCTAGCGGGGTTCCCGCTCAACCAGCGGTCCAGCATTGGTCAGTTCCTCGTGGGAAAAGCTCTGTACAGCCTAGGGCACTTTGCCGATGCCATCGATGCGGCCTTGGCCTTGCAGCGCCAGTTTCCCGCGAGTCGCTACCTGCCCGACTCCCGCCTGTTGATCGGCGATTCGTTTTTCAACATCAAGCACTACGACGAGGCCGCGTCCCAGTACGGCCGTTTGCTGGCCACACCGGCTCCTCTCGGCATCCAGGCCCAAGCGGCCGAGCGGTTGGCGGCCATGGCTTGGAACGGACAGATAAAAGAACAAGAGCTGACGCGCCTACGTCAGGCCGTAGGCGCTAGGCGGCTGCGCGAGGCCCTGTTCTTCGGCCGGGCACGCTGGTATCAGCGCCTCGGCTGGCAAGAGGAAGCCGCCCAAGCGATGCAGACTTATCGCGACAGCGTCGTCAGTGGCATATTCGCTCCGATAGCCGCCGTCTGGGGGAGCGATCTGACCGCATATAGCCCGCGCGTTGGCGCGGAATCGCCCCGGCTGGGCTTGCTGCTGCCGCTTACTGGGCCGGATCGCCGGATCGGCGAGGAGCTCCGCGATGGTGTGCAATTGGCCAATCGGGAAGCCGGCAGTCCCTTTGAACTGGTAATCGAAGATACTGGGATTGACTACGGGAATTTGCCCATCGCGACTGATCGCGCCGACTCCGTTAGCGAAAGCCTAGCCAGCGGTTTGTTGCGCGTGGCGTACGGTACCCAGCGGCTGCTGGATCAAGGCGTCGTGGCCATCGTCGGCCCGCTCAGGAGCAGATCTAGCGTGGTGGCGGCCACGGTCACGGCGCGCGCTGGCGTTCCCCTGCTGGTGCCGCTGGCTCAACAGAGCGGCTTGGATTCGCTAGGCCACAGCGTTTTCCAGTTGAGCACAGTCTCGAAAACAGAGGCGCGTCTGTTGGGCGAGTACGCGACTCTCGTCCTCGGCTTGGAGCACTTAGCGATCATTTCCCCTCTCAGCGACTACGGCTGGGATTTCGCGCGCGAGTTCACCCGCATTGCCGAGCGCAACGGCGGCCAGATCGCGCACAGCGATTGGTATGTGCCCAAAAAGACCACGGATTTTCGCCACGTTTTTGAGGAGATTCGCGCGGCCGGTTTGGCGCTGATACCGCCGCCTGCGGATACGCTCGAAGTAGTCGAAGAAGAGCCGGTGGAGGATAAATTTATCGACACCATCGACGGGGTGGTGGTGGTGGTCGAGAGCTTTGCGGACGCCAAGACGATCGCGCCCCAGGTGCATTTTCATCGCTTGCAGACCCAAGTCCTCGGCAACGATGCTTGGTGGGATCCCGAAGCCATCCGGCAGATGCGCCCGGGCGAGCGCAAGAATTTCGACGGGGTCATTTTCGTCTCCTCGCGGCAGGCCGAGTCCGCGGCTGAGCAGTCGTTTGTCAGCAACTTTCGCAAGCAATTCCGCCGCGACCCATACTACGCGGCGGCTGGTTACGACGCCATCCGCTTGCTCATTGACGGATGGGAACAAGGGTACCGCGATCCAGCCGCACTGATCGAGTGGTTGGCCACGGTCCGTTTCTACGAAGGAGCCTCGGGCATTATTTCCCTGTCGCCGGACGTGCGCTCCAACAGCGCGCTGACCTTGCTCAAAATCGAGCGCGATAAGGTGCGCTCCCTCAACACGGGCGATCTCCCGAAAATGGGTAGCGCCGAGTAGGACGCGTCGCCAAGTATTGCGTCCTTAGTTGACCGAATTTATATTATTTAGTTTGTATTTTTAGTTATAACAAAAGCCAACGCCATGCCCACATACGAATACGAATGCCAGCAGTGCGGCCACCGCTTTGAAGAGTTTCAGAGCATCACGGCCGAGCCGCGCCAGACCTGCTCGGAAGCGAATTGTAAAGGCCCGGTCAAGCGGCTCATCGGCATGGGCGGCGGTTTGCTGTTCAAGGGGACGGGCTTTTACATAACCGACTATCGCAGCGATGGATACCAAAAGGCGGCTAAGGCCGACAAAGACAGCGGCAGCAGCAAGGCGGGCGATAAAAAGGGCGACGGCAAAGCGAAGGCCGCCAAAGCCGATTGAGGAACTTTCCCGCGAGATGCGTGGTTAAAACGTAGATGTGGTCGAGGATACTACTGGGAATTTTTATCGTTGGTTCTTGGTGGGCAGGTTGCGGCCAGCAAAGCGCTGAAGAGCTGTTCGCAGCCGGCGAGGCCGTAGCGGCCGATCCCGCCACAGCCGACCAAGCAGTCGCGCATTTTACGGCCTTTCTCGAGCGCTTTAGCCAATCTCCCAAAGCCCCAGAGGCGCTGAGAAAACTCGCCGGGTTGGCCCAGCAGCAAGGGAAGATGCAGGAGGCCATCAGTTATTACGAGCGCGTGTTGGCCGAATACCCCGATAGTGGGCACGGCGACGAAGCTCAATTTATGATCGCCTTTATATACGAAGAGTATATCCGCGACCTAGAAAAGGCGCGGCTGGCTTATCAGCGCGTGATTGAGAACTACCCGGATTCCGAGCTCGCGGCCAGCGCCCGGCACCTATTGCCCAACGTCGGACGCACTCCCCAAGAATGGGTTCAATTTCAAGACGAGGTCGCCGCTCCATAACACGTTAGAAAATTGCCCTAGAGATTTAAGGCAGATGGGCCCAGCCGCTTGCGAATCCGCAGGGCGGTTTTTTATTGGCTGAGTCCTAGGATATGTCGAGAATACAGCCGATGACGCAAACAACAATAGACATTCACGCCATTAGCGAACAGGTCCAGCGCGAGAGCGCGGTGGTAGAGCGCATCTTGCAGGAAATGGACCGGGTCATCGTCGGCCAACGCGCCATGGTGGAGCGGATCCTGATGGGGCTATTGTGCAACGGCCACATCCTCCTCGAAGGGGTGCCTGGACTAGCCAAGACCCTGACGGTGGCGACGCTGGCGAGGATCGTGGCGGCCCAGTTCAAGCGAATCCAGTTTACCCCCGATCTTTTGCCTGCGGATCTGACCGGGACCACCATCTACAACCAGCACCAAGGGGTCTTCATTCCCAAGAAAGGCCCGATCTTCGCCCATTTGATCTTGGCCGACGAAATAAACCGCGCTCCGGCGAAAGTGCAGAGTGCGCTGTTGGAGTGCATGCAGGAGCGGCAGGTGACCATCGGCGAGGAAACCTATGTCCTCGACGACCCGTTCTTGGTCATGGCCACCCAGAACCCGATTGATCAAGAGGGAACCTACCCGCTGCCCGAGGCCCAAGTTGATCGCTTCATGCTCAAGGTGAAAGTCGATTACCCATCGCGCGCCGAGGAGCGGCTGATCTTGGACCGCATGGCCAACGACAGTCCGATCGAGGTAGAGCAAGCAGTGGGTATCGACGAGATACGCCGCCTGCGCGAGGTGGTGGAGATCGTCTATATCGACGACAAGATCAAAGATTACGTCGTCGATCTCGTCCAGGCCACCCGGCGGCCGGCCGATTACGGGCTGGCCGACATGGTGCCGCTAATCGAGTACGGGGCCTCGCCGCGGGCCGCTATTTTCCTCGTTCGCACGGCGCGCGCCCACGCCTTCATCCAGCGCCGCGGCTACGTCACCCCGGAAGATGTCAAGGTCGTGGGGGCCGATGTGCTCAGGCATCGGATCATTGCCTCATACGAGGCCGAGGCCGAGGAAATCGACAGCGATCACATTGTGCAGCAGCTTTTCGACCACATCGAAGTTCCCTAAAGCCAAGGCGAGCCGAGCCGTGATTCCCAAAGAGATACTCGACAAAGTTCGCCTGATCGAGATTCACACCCGCAGCATGGTGAACAATCTCTTCGCCGGAGAATACCACTCGGCGTTCAAGGGGCGGGGGATGGAGTTTGCCGAGGCGCGCGAGTACCAGCCCGGCGACGACGTGCGCCACATCGACTGGAACGTGACGGCGCGGGTGGGAGCGCCCTTCATCAAAATATTCGACGAAGAGCGCGAGTTGACCGCCGTGCTGGTGGTAGATGCCAGCGCGTCTGGGGCCTTTGGCTCACAGCAGCAGATGAAGGGGGAAATTGGGGTCGAAGTTTCGGCCCTGTTGGCCTTTAGCGCGATCAAGAACAACGACCGCGTGGGTCTGCTCATCTTCACCGACGAGGTCGAGGTCTTCGTGCCGCCGAAAAAGGGGCGCAAGCACGTGCTGCGCGTGTTGCGCGAGCTGCTGTACTTTCAGCCGCAGGGGCGCAAGACCTCCATCGCCGGGGCCTTGGAATACCTCAGCCGCGTCTTGCATCGCCGCAGCGTGATCTTTGTCATCTCCGACTTTCTCGACCAAGGCTACGAGCCGGCGCTGCGGCACTTGAGCCAGCGCCACGATTTGATCGCCGTGGTGGTGAGCGACCCGCGCGAGTGGGACCTACCCGATGTTGGTTTTATCAACTTGCAAGACGCCGAGACCGGCCAACAGGTGCTCGTCGATAGCGGCCACGAAGGCGTGCGCGCGTTTTTTGCCGCCGAACAGCGGGCCGCAGCCGAGCGCCGCAGCAGTCTATTGCACAAAGCGGGCGTCGACGAAATCGCGATTGATCTGTCGCGCCCTTATGTCGAACCCCTCATTCACTTTTTTCGCGCGCGGATGCAGCGACACTAAGGAGGAAGTACGGTGATTGAAGTACGCGAACTGTCCAAACACTACGGAGATGTCGTCGCCGTGGAGAATGTGTCCTTTAATGTTGACAAGGGCGTCGTCCTCGGTTTCCTCGGGCCGAATGGTGCGGGCAAGACTACGACGATGCGCATACTTACCTGTTATCTGCCACCTTCGCAGGGCGAAGCCAAAGTCGCTGGTTTCGACATCATCGAAGAATCCATGGAGGTGCGCAAGCGCATCGGCTATCTGCCTGAACAGCCGCCGCTCTACCACGATATGACGGTAAACGCCTATTTGCGCTTTGTAGCCAAAATCAAGGGCGTGCCCAGCGCGGCTCTCAACAGCCGGATCGACGACACCATGGAAAAAACCGGTATCGCCCACCAGCGCCACACGGTGATCGGCCACCTGTCCAAGGGCTACCGACAGCGCGTCGGTTTAGCCCAGGCCCTCGTCCACGAGCCGGAGGTACTCATTCTCGACGAGCCGACTGTGGGTCTCGACCCCAAGCAGATCATCGAAATCCGCGAGGTCATCAAGGGGCTGGGGGGCGACCACACGGTCATTCTCAGCACTCACATCCTGTCGGAAGTGAGCATGACCTGCGGGCACGTGGCGATCATCAACAACGGCCGCATCGCCGGCCAAGGCACGCCCGAAAGCCTCATGGCCCAGCTCAAGGAGGGCGAAGTGCTGCGCGCCCACATAGACGGCCCCAGCGAGCAGGTGCTAGGCATGATCGGCCAGCTAGAGGGCGTGCTGGAAGTGGAAGTTAGTGGCGAAGAAGGCGCGTACGTGGTGACGAGCGCACCCGGTGCCGATGTGCGCGACGACTTGACCCGTAAGGTCGTGGAAAGCGGCTTCAGCCTGCGCGAATTGCGGCCGCTCGACATGACCCTCGAAGACATTTTCCTGAGCCTGACTAGCGAGGAGGTAGCAGCTTAAAATGCGTAATTTTGCCGCCGTGTACATCAAGGAGATGCGCTCCTATTTTGTTTCGCCGGTCGCCTATGTAATCGCCGGCGTGTTCCTATTTCTCTCGGGCTATCTGTTTCGCAATATCCTGATGCAGTTCAACCTCTGGTGCTTGCAGTTTGGCCAGCGGGCGCAGATGGGCATGGGGGGGATGCCGGCACTCAATCTCAACGAGATGGTCATCACCCAATTCTTCGCGGTCATGGACTTCATCTGGCTCTTGGTCATCCCGATGCTGACCATGCGGCTGTTTGCCGAGGAGAAGAAGTCGGGGACCATCGAATTGCTGATGACCTCGCCTTTGCGCACCATCGAGGTGATGTTGGGCAAGTTTTTTGCCTGCTTTTCGCTCTACGGCATCATCGTCAGTCTGACGCTGATCTACTTTCTCATCCTCGAAGTGTACGGCTCGCCCGACTGGGGCCCGATTTTTTCCGGCTACTTAGGCTACTTGTTCCTCGGCGCGACCTTTATCTCCGTGGGCATCTTGGCCTCGGCGCTGACTGAAAATCAGATCGTCGCCGTGCTGCTGACCTTTGGCATGTTGCTCCTGTTCTGGCTCATCGACTGGTCGGCGAACTTTGCCGGCCCGACCGCCGCCAAAATCCTGCAGTACCTCTCTTTTATAGCACACCTCGAAGATTTCCAGCGCGGAGTCATCGACACCAAGGACGTGGTGTTCTACCTGAGCTTTACATTTTTCTGCTTGTTTTTGACCACGCGCGTCATTGAATCGCGGAGATGGAGGCGCTGAGCATGAAGGCATATACCACGCCCTTGGGGCTGGTCGGCGCGGCGCTGATGGTCGCGGGCGGCTTGGCCTATCTGCTCAATGCCGAGAGCGGCTCAATCGGGCTTTTCAACTTGGCACTCGGCGCCCTGATGGTGGCCGCGGCCGGCCTGCTCAATCCGGCGCTCTTCCGCCAGTACGGCCGCTGGCTCAACGCCTTTTGGGGTGGCATCATGGTCTTTGGCATTGTGGCTATGGTCAATTTTTTGGGCAACCGCTATCCCGAGCGCTTCGACCTGACTGAGGGCCGGCTGCACAGCCTTGCCGACCTGACGGTGGAGACGCTCAAGGCGCTGGACAGGGATGTTCACGCCCTCGCCTTTATGGAGGGAGGGGAAAACGCCGAACTTGGACTGCTGCTGGCCGAGTTTGAGACGTATAGCACCCGCTTCAGCTACGTATTCATCGACCCGGACCGCGATCCGGGTCGCACTGAGGATTACGGCATTCGCCGCTACGACACGCTGGTGTTGGAAAGCGGCGACAAACAACAGCAGATCACCGAGCTTGAAGAGCGCGAGATCGTCAATTCGCTACTCAAGCTGACGCGCGAGCGCCAAGACCGGATCTACTTGACGGTGGGGCACGGCGAGCGTCGGCTGGCAAACCAACCCGATGGGCTGGAGCAGTTCCAGGCCCAGTTGAGCGAGATTGACTACGCTGTTGAGGATTCGCTCTTCCTCGCCCGCGAAGGGGCGGTGCCCGAAGATTGCGCCGTGCTGGTCATAGCTGGCCCACGCACGTCCTTTTTCCCGGTGGAGGTCGAGGCCATACGCTCCTACTTAGCAGAAGGCGGTGCCCTGCTGTTGCTTTTGGACCCGCTTGCCGACAGCGGCTTAGCAGAGTTGTTGGACGAGTGGGGCGTGGCGGTCGGCGACGACTTCGTCATCGATACCAGCGGTATTGGCTCGCTCTTTGGCCTCGATTTTACCACGCCGGTCGCCCTTTCCTACGGCGATCATCCGGTCACGCGCAAGCACCAGGGCTTGATGACCTTCTTCCAACTCGGGCGCTCGGTGCACTTTGACGAGGGCAGCGGCCGCGAGGGAGGCCCCTTGGTTATGACGTCGGAGGCCGGTTGGGCCGAAACCGACTTGAGCGTGCTCACCAGCGAGGGCGATCAGACGGTCAAGCTCGACGAGGGCGTCGATCAGCCTGGGCCGGTGTCCTTAGCCGTCGCCGCCCGAGACACCGAGGCCGGGGGCCGGTTGGTGGTCTTTGGGGATTCGGACTTTGCCACCAATCAGTACTTCGGCGTCCAAGGCAACGGCGACTTGGCGCTCAACGCCCTGAGCTGGCTGGCCGAGGACGAGGCCCTGATCTCGATCCGCCCCCGCGAGC
>JAPPEF010000303.1 GCA_028875335.1 Gemmatimonadota bacterium | reverse complement strand
TGTCGGATGCAATAGGCATGGTAGAAACCGTGGGGTTGGTCGGGGTCGTCGAGGCCGGCGACGCCATGGCCAAGGCCGCCAGCGTCCAGCTTTTGGGCTGGGATAGAGTCGGTTCTGGCTTGGTGACTGTGTTTTGCGCGGGCGATGTGGCGGCCGTCAAGTCGGCCGTGGATGCTGGCTCGACTGCTGCGGCCAAGGTCGGAGAGGTGCATTCGGTCCACGTGATTCCCCGCCCGCACAGCGAATTGACGACCGTCGTGCCCGAGCGCGGCGACAGCGGCGACAGCGATGGCCGCGTCCGCGCCTTGGGTCTCATTGAGACGAAGGGATCCATCGGCGTGATCGAAGCGGCCGACGCCATGAGCAAGGCCGCCAATGTGGAGGTCGTCAAGCTCCAGGACATCGGCGGCGGGTACATCACCGTCATGGTCAGTGGCGACGTCGGCTCGGTGCAGGCTTCGGTCAGCGCTGGTGCCGAGGCGGCCGAGCGCGTGGGCGAGCTCGTGTCGCAACACGTGATTCCCCGCCCGCACGACGATCTCATCGCGCTGTACTTGTAGAGGAGACAAATAATGAAAGCATTGGGCATGGTCGAGACCCGAGGTTTGGTCTGCGTCGTCGAAGCCCTCGACGCCATGTTGAAGACCGCGGACGTGAGCTATGCGGGCCAAAAGCGCGTGGGCAGTGGCCTAATCGCCGTGCTGGTCGAAGGCGACGTAGCGGCTGTCAAAGCGGCCGTGGATGCGGGAGCGCAAGCCGCCCAGCGCATCGGCGAGTTGCGCAGCGTCCACGTGATTCCTCGTCCGACTGAGGGACTGACAGACCACCTTGGTTAGCTAGGTGACCGAGGCTTTGCACATCGACGCCCCGGTAGTAACCGGCGACTTGCTCGGACGCGAGCACAAGGGCGAGCGGACGCTCAGCGTGGCTCCCAGCGCCATCTTGACGCCGACGGCTTGGGACTACATCCGCCAGCACCGCTTGCAGTTAAGTCGTGGCGAGGCCGTTGCAGCTGCCGCTGCCGAGGGCGTTGCGGACGCGGGCCGGTGCGAGCATCCCGACCGCGCCTGCGGCTGCGAGCACGAGGAATTTGGCTCGGGGTACGTCGAGCCAGCACACTGCGGCGATTGCGCCGTTCACGAGCGCAAGAAGGCGGGAGATCCCGAGGCGAGTTGCGAGGGTTGCAATCGCTACAAGACGCTTTTGCAACAGATTGAACGGGGCCAAGCCTCCGACCCCGAAGCCCTAATTGAGCAAATCACCGAGCTAGTAATTCACCGGCTGGCAGATTAAGCTATGGCGGGCGATCCGGCAGTCGGCATGATCGAAGTGCAGGGCGTGGCCGCTGCCATTGTGGGTGCAGATGCGGCCTGCAAGGCCGCGGACGTTAAGCTCGCAGGTTGGTCGTCAATCGGCGGTTATACTACGGCCTTTTTCACCGGATCGATCAGCGATGTGGCCGCGGCGCTGCAAAACGGTGAAGAGGCGGCCCGCAGCGTGATAGAACACGTGGTGGCTGCTCCTCTACTCCAACCCGCTGCCGCTTGCCGCCATTTTGTCGATTTTCCGGTCCAGCCCGACAGCGACTTTCCCGCTGGTGCCCTAGGATTGGTCGAGACGCGCGGCTATGGGGCCCACATTCACACCAACGATCAGATGGTTAAGACGGCTCCCGTCGAGGTAATCAACGTGCTGACAATCCACGACCGCGTGGTGTGTTCGCTAATCTTGGGAGACGTAGGGGCCGTCAACGAAGCCATCGCCGTCGCGCGAAAGTTGCTCGCGGACTGCGAGCACTTGCTGGGCACGGCGCTGATTCCACAGCCGAGGCCAGAAGTCTTGGCTGCATACGCCGCGCCGATGGGAGGTGGCGGTGTCTAGCGGAGCGATCGGCATACTGGAGACGCGCGGCATGGCGTCGCTAATGGCTTCTACCGATGCCATGCTCAAGGCCGCTGAGGTGCAACTGTGCGGTCGGCACGGCATTGGCTCGGGTTGGCTCACCACCGTAATCTCCGGCCAAGTGGCTGATGTAGAAGCGGCCATCCGCGTCGGCGAGGTCGAGGCGAATCGCACCGGCGAACTGATTGGCACGCAAGTGGTGCCGCGACCGGATGCGCGCGCCACAGACGCCATGCCCCACGCAACCGGCCTCGGTGCCGAGCAGGTACAGCCACAGGCGATTGGCTTGTTGGAGACGCAGGGCCTGACGCCGCTAGTGGCCGGTGCCGATGCCATGCTCAAGGCCGCCCAGGTGGAGCTAGGGGGTTGGGCCTTCATCGGCGGCGCGCTGTGTCACGCGCCGATTTTTGGCGATGTGGCGGCCGTGCAGACGGCGCTGGAAATTGGCCGACAAGCAGCCGAGCGGATTGGCACTGTGTACGCGACGCTCGTTTTGCCGCAGCCTAGTGAGGGGCTAGGCCCTCTGTTGCCGCCCGCGCCAGCGGTCGAGCTGCGCTCCACCGGTGCTTTGGGCCTCATAGAGACCATTGGTTACGCCACGGTCGTGGGCAGCGCCGACGCCATGCTCAAGGCCGGGGATGTGCAAGTCGAGCGCTTGAGCATTGGTAGTGGCGGGCGGATTACCGCGCTGGCCACCGGCCATCTCGACGACGTGCAGGCCGCAGTGCGCGCCGGGGCCGAGGCAGCCACGGCCTTGGGGGAGCTCGACGCTTCGGCCGTAGTCTCTAGACCCGATCCCGCGCTCGTCGCCCGTTTTGCCACTGCGGCCGAGGGCCTTGGCGCGGGTGCGCGGCAGGCCATGGGGCTGATTGAGACGCGCAGTACCGTGGCCTTGGTGCGGGCCGTTGATCGCATGCTCAAGGCTGCGGCCGTCGAATACGAGGGAGCCTATAAGGTGGGGTACTACTTGACGGCCGCGGTCGTGCGCGGCGATGTCGGTGCCGTGCAGGTCGCCATAGATGCGGGTCGGGAGGAGGCCGTTGAACACGGAGAACTGGTCTCGGCCTACGCAATTCCGCAGCCCTACAGCGGCCTCGAAGGCCGCCTGCCGCACGTTTAGCGAGGACGCAAAAAATGATTCGGATTGACGATGCAGTAATTACCGCTCAGACCTTGGAGGGCCGCTTGGAGGGCGAGCGGCAGGTCGAGATCGGCCCGGGGGCCAAGCTGACGCCCTCGGCGCAAGACTTGTTGCATGCCCAAGGCGTTGAGATCGTACGCCGGGAAGCCAGCAGCCAAGCTCCCCCAACGACAACACTGACACCAGCACCGACGCCAGCGGTTCCTCGCGCCGCCGGACGCCAGGCATTTGCTGGCATCTTCTGCCCCAATATCGTCCTTTTGGACAGCCAGAACAGGATCAACCACGCCGAGATGGAGCGGTACATCAACTGGCTGATCGAGGCTGGGGTCCACGGGCTGTACCCAAACGGCAGCACGGGCGAGTTCTCGCGCCTGTCGCAGGAGGAACGCCAAGACGTGGTGCGGCTGGTCTGCGAGGTCAATAAGGGACGCGTACCCGTACTGGCTGGAGCCAGCGAGGCCAACTTGCGCGACGTGCTCAAGATGGCCGAATACTACGCCTCACTCGGCGTAGATGCCATTGCGCTGATGCCTCCCTATTACTACGAGATTTCCACCGAGAGCCTTTTCGAGTACTTCGCCGAAATCGCCGAGGAATCGCCGCTGGATATCCTGCTGTGCAATATCCCGCAATTTACCCAAGAGCTGTCGATAGATTTGCTGGAGCGGCTCTTGCCCTACGATCGGATCTTCGGCATCAAGGACTCCAGCCGCGACCTGCCGAGGCTGCTCAACACCATGAACCGCCTGCGCCAACAGCGCTCCGATTACGTGGTGATGACTGGTTGCGAGGAACTCGTATTCCCCTCGGTGCTCATGGGAGCCAACGGAGGCACCATTGCCACCTCGGGCATTGTCCCAGAGGTGATCGTCGAACTTTATGAAAAAGCCAAAAGCGGCGATATCGAGCGGGCCCGCGAACTGCAATACCGCATCCTCGATCTCATCAACTTGATGCTCCTCGGGGTCAACTTCCCAGAGGGCTTTAAGACCGGCGTAGCGGCCCGTGGCTTTGACGTAGGCCCAGCGCGCGCGTCGAGCAGCGCGTCCGAACAGGAGTACCTGATCAAGCTAGAGGCCCAAATCAACTGCGTCCTCGCGGATATGGGCTATCCAGTCCAAGGCCCCCGCGCCTGCCCGGCGACCAACCTACCGCCGATTGTCGGTCGCTAGATGGCCCTGACGGGCGCACGCGTATTGGTAGTTGGGGCCGGTATCATCGGCCGCTCGACGGCCTATTTCCTCGCTCGGCAAGACGCGCAGGTCGTCCTGCTCGACGAGGGGATCCCCGCAGGCTCGCCCACGAGCCGGGCCTCGTTGGGCGTTCTCACCCACTGCAACGGCGGAGACAATCCCTACGCCCAGCTTTTCCGCGATGGTCACGCTTTGCACGCTCGGCTGGCCCGCGACCTAGCCGAAGACTTGGGGGCAGACGTGGGCTGGCGTCCCCTCGGCGGTATCGATCTTTTTGCCGACCCATCCCAGCTAGAGGAGGTATGGCGCTTCAACCGCGAGCGCGGCTGTCGGGTCGAGCGGCTCGACGAGCGGGCCTTGCGCGATGCGGAGCCGGGGTTGGACGGCGGCGAGGGGCTGTATTTTGCCGACGATCACCGGGTGGATCCCCTCAAGTTGGGCGCGGCGCTTTGGGCGGCGGCCGTCCGGCAGGGTGCGTCTGCCGATTGGGGTGAGCGCGTCTGGCGCATTGCCCACGAAGGCGAGACCGTCGAGGTCGCCACCAGTCGCGGGACCCATCGTGCCGACTTTGTGGTTTTGGCGGCTGGGGCGTGGACCGGCGGCTTGGCAGCGCAACTCGGTGCCCAAGTCGCACTGCGCCCGGTGCGGGGTCAACAAGCGCGTTTTGCCGGTGCCCCGCTGCGCCACCTAGTGAGGATAAATGGACGCCACTTTATTCCAGACGGCGGCGAAACGATCGTGGGAGCGACGGCGGAGGAGGTCGGCTTTCGGTTGGCAACGACCTGCGCAGCCGCTGCGCAGTTTGCCTCGGAGGTACACTCCGCGCTGGGAAGATGTTTGCCGCTGTTGCGCCAGCAGGCCGGTCTGCGGCCCAAGCCCCGAGGCGGGCGTCCGCTCATCGGCCCGCTGACGGATGCGCCGCGCGTTTTCGTGGCCTCTGGGCACTACAAAAATGGGGTCTTGCTGGGCCCAATTACCGGTCAGATCGTCGCCCGTTGGATCGCCGAGGGAACTCCGGGGCGCGACATGCGCCGCTTCGCGCCCGAGCGTTGAATTCACTGCCACTTAACACAGTTGAGGTTAAACATGCCATTGCAAAAAGAAGACCTACTCGCCGCGTTAAACTCGGTTACCTCCATTCCGGTGGTTCCTTTTCGCGGCGGGCAAATCGACTACGAGGCCCACGCCAAGAACATCAACTACTTGATGGAGAACAATCACTTGGATGGCGACCGGCCCCGAGTGATTGGCATCGCCGGCACCAGCTTGATCCACCACATTAGCGCGGACGAGCAAGTGCGGCTGTTGGGCTTTACCGGCGAGCAGATGGGGGGACGCGGGGTGCTGATGTCTGGGCTTGCTCCGAATCCGGTTGGGGATGCCGAGCGGTTGATCGAGCGGGAGGCCGCGCTCGAATATCCCCCGGATGTCTATCTCGTCATGCCGCTTACGGGCGTGGCCAGTCCAGAGGGCATTTTCGCGTACTACATGGACTTTGCCGAGCGATTGGGAAGTTCGTGTGGGGCCCAGTTGCTCTACTACCTGCGCAACCAAGCCGAGCGCGAGATAGCCGTGCGGCTGATGAACGAGTCCGAACACTTCGTGGGGCTGAAGATTGGCACCACGGTTGATGATGTTGAGCCGATTGTCGCGGGTGTGGAAGAAGGGGCTGCGCTGGTGATTTGGGGCGTGGGGGACCGCTCGACTGGACCGGCCGAGCGCGGTACCAAGGGGCATACGTCGGGGATCAACGTGGCCTTTGCCCGCGCTTCAGACGAGATCAACAACGCCCAGCGTCGGGGCGATTTTGCGACCTCGCAGCAGATTGAAGACAAGCTTGCGGCTCTAGAGGGAATTCGCTTCCGCGATGGCCGCATGTACAACTACTCGGCTGTGGTCGAGGCCATGCACTTGGGGGGATTCAGCGATGTGGACGGCGGCGATGGCGGCCCGTTCAATCCTCGGGTGCCGGCGGAAGTGGCAGAGGAAGTGGCAGCGGCTATAGCAGACATTGTGGACTATCACTAGCCTTCGTTGCACAGCCGCTCTAGATAGGCTGCCCATTCGACGGGGAGCAGGTGCTGTTTTTGGCTGTTGCAGTGCTTACAGCAAGGCACCACGTTGGATTTGGTGGTGCGGCCGCCGCGGACGAGCGGCACCACGTGATCCATGGTTAGTTCATCGGGCGGGAATGACTGATGGCAATAGTGGCACTGGCCAGAAGCCCGTTTGCGCTTCCACCATTGGGAGCGACGCAGTTCCTTGGCTTTGTTTTTCTGTCGGGCGACGTGCTCGGCGTCGGCTGGGACGAAGTATGTGTTTTCCATGCGGAAGCAAGATAGCGCAGAAAGAGTTCTTTAATCGCTGTTACCAAATACGTACAACACCATATTGATCGAGGATGGTATCCCGACTCACGAGTGGAAAGTTTTCTACCATTGACTGAGCAATGAGCATTCGATCAAACGGATCTTTGTGGTGAAAGGGCAGCGCACTTATTTCGGCAGTATGATCGATATCGATTGGTAGCACCTTAAAATTGTTAGCGATAATTTCGCGTTTGACGAACGCAGCAAGTGGCTCAGTAAGATTGTATTTACCAATCGATATTTTAATCGCAATCTCCCAGTAAGATGCAGGGCTAAGGTACAGCTCATTCTCGGTGTCGGACAGTTCCCCCCGCGCTGTCTCGCTGAGTTGCGGATCATCGAGCGACATCCAAAGAAACGCGTGCGTATCGAGTAACAGGTTCACGGCAAATAGTCCTGGAAATGCTCAAGGTGCTCATCGTCATCGTCAAGGATCGTCAATTTGCCCTTTCCAAGGCCAAACTGTCGTGCTTGCTTTTGAGTGCTATTTTTCACTAGCCGTGCAACGGTGTCGCTGCCGCGCGTCAACCCGATTTCCTCACCCGGCTGTAGTTGGTCAATCAATTCGCTAAGCCGCGAACTTGCTTCTCTGATCGGTATCGTAGTCATGGCATATACTCCAAGAGTGTGAATACCAAGTTAGATAGGTTCATAGCGTTGTACACTGATCTCATTTGCACGGGCGCGCATCTGCGAGGCGTCGTACCAAGCCTGCATCTGCAGCAACATGTCCATACCCACGCCGAATGCCTTCTCGATGCGCAGAGCCATCTCTGGCGATAGCGCAGCGTTGCCGTTTAGTAAATCCGAAAGCGTTGCCCGCCGAACCGCCAGAATTTCGGCTACCCTTGTCACGTTCAGACCCAACTCCTCGATAATCTCCGTGCGAATGAAGTCTCCCGGATGCGAAGGAGTCATGTTCACTTTGGTGCCGTTGGTAGCCATCTATGGAATCAGCAGCGCTTGCTGATGAATTCGCGGCTCATCCACTGCCCGAGCACGTTGTGCGAGCGGAGCAGCATTTTCTGGTAAGCGCGCTCTAGGTTCTTTTTGTTTTTGGCGTTGGGCAAGGCGTTGAAGCGGCCGCGGATTTGGGTGATGGTGCGGCTGCGTGGATCGACGGCGATGGTGAGGATGCGGTGGCGGTGGCCTTTGCCGTCTTCTAAGCCGAGGGACCAGATCGAGGTACTGCCGTTGCGACAGCTCTTGGCGTAGGTATAGACGCAGTGGCCCATTTCGCGGCCCTCGGCCCCCAGTTCGTGGTTGGAGAGCAGCTCCTTTACGCTCCAGGTGAGGGTTTCGCCGAGTTGCTTGTCCTCCTGCTTCATCTCGAATTCGCCGATACTCGAAGCGCCCCAAGACATGTGCCGGACGCGCACCTTTTTGCCGCCAGCTCTGTCTGGCTCGTCCTCTGCATCGGGTAGCAGCACCTGTCGCGCCAGCGCTTCGTGCCACTCGTCAACTTGGCGCAACAGCTTGGGAATGCTGCGGCTCTTCAGCGAAAAGTTCGGCTGCGCCGGCGGCCTTTGCTCGAAGCCACCGCCGGGCAGGGCGATTTGCTGCGGCACATATTTCTGATCGTGGATAAAATCGACGATAGGGCCGACGTGAGCCGGGTCGAGCATGGGATTGTTGGCAAAAAACAGGATCGCAGTGGACCAAAAGTCCTCGTTTTCAAACGACTGGCCCAGCCGGGTGCCAATCACCGCCCGCGCCAGCGCCGGACTGCCGCCTTGGCCCAAGACTTGTCCCCAGCGTAGGGCATAGGCGATGGAGAGGTCGTCGGGGGCGGCGAGGAAGCAGTGGGCCGACTTCTTGCTCAAGGCGACGGGGAGGTCGGCGGTGCGGATGTTCTGCCCCGAGCCGATGTGTTTGAACCACGCCTGATGCAAGCCAGCCTCTGGCATCGCGGCGGTGAAAAAGGCCGCATCCATAAAAGTGGGCACGTCATAGCGGGCCAGCAGGTGGCAGGCGAGGTGGTGAAACTGCTTGCGGGGGTTGTGGCTCGGCGGCACCCACTCGGCCACGGGCCGCACCCAGTCTTCTGAATGGCGGGCCAAGGCGGCTAGACCTTCGATGAAGTTGTTATCTGGGTGGGCACCGAAAGCGGGGATGACGGGATCGAGGCGAAACAGGTCGGCGCGGCGTGCGGCTTGGAGCAGAATGTCGAGAAAGGCGCGGCGCGTCGGGCCGTGGGGAAAGGCGTTGAAGAGGCCGCGGATCTTGTAGAGGTAGTCGGCACCGAGCCGTCCCTTGGGGAGCGTGCGGTCGTAGAGCTGGCGGATGGTGTTGGCTGGGCTGCGCGTTTGTTGGCGGGTGCGGGTGAGCGCGGCCTCGCCCTGTTGGCGGCGGGCGGCTTGGCGCTCTTTTTGGATCTGGCGATTGCTCTTGTGGAGTCCGTCGCCCAAACCGCGCTTGCGACACCAAGCCCGGTACTCGTCCTCGGATTGGAGGCCGAGGGCGCGGATGTGGCTTCTGAGATTAGCCCGGTTGTGGGCTCGCTCGATCTCGCTGCGGACATTTCTTTTGCGGCGGCGCGCCATAGCCAAGTCCCGGTTTTGAGAGCACTCCTTAATGAGTCTCGCAGCTAGTATAATGTCAATAGTGCCAACCGCGTCGCAGTAGATCGAAAATTCCTAGTTGCCACAGCCACCGCTTGCCCTCGCTGGTATCGGCGGTTTAATTTGCTCTTATCAACCAACCCAGCACGACGCGCCCATGCTAGATTGCAATCCGATTCCACTCTTTCCCCTGCCGATAGTGGTCTTCCCCGACCAAATCGTGCCCTTGCACATATTTGAGCCGCGCTACAAGCAGATGCTCGCCGATGTGCGGGCGGCTGACGAGCGCGGTGAGACTCTGCCCATTGGCATGATTCTGGGGAAGGATCGCGAGGTACAGGGCGAGGTGGGCTGCGCAATGCTGTTGGCCAAAGTGCTCGATGAGTTCGACGATGGACGACTCAACATCATCGTCCGCGGCGCGCGGCGCTTTCGCATTGCGCGCATTGACGAGCACAAACCCTACTTAGAGGCGTGGGTAGAATACGTAGATGACACCGAGGAGCCGACGGATCCAGTGCTTTTGGCCAAGGCCGTTGCGGCCTTAGAAAAATTGGTGAAGCAACTCGAGGAAGTGACCGGCGCGCACGCCGAGGTAGGGTCTATGCAAAACGCCTTTCAAATGGCCCAAGTGACGGGCCTCGATCTGGAGATTAGGCAACAACTGCTGGAAATGACGACCGAGAATGGTCGCCTACACGCGCTCTGCGAGTACTTTGAGCAAATAATTCCCCTGCTAGAGGCGGAGCGCAAGCTCCATCGCTTAGCGTCCTCCAATGGGCACACCGGGAGCCATAGAGAAGGCTCTTAATCGGCTTCGACGAAGATACTACCGGCCACTTCCAGCCCTAGCGACACCTCCTTAGAGGCGTCGATCTTCAATTGCAGCGGACCGTTAAAGGGTGCCTTGGCGGTGACTTCGACTCGGGTACCCAAGCGCAATTGCAAATTTTCCATATAGCGCAGCATCTGGGGATTGCGGTCGCTGACGCGGCGGATGACCGCGGACTGGCCGTCTTGTAGCTCGGAGAGACGGCGGTACTTCGGGTGGTCAATCTGGCCTTGCTTGGTGGGAATTGGCTCGCCGTGGGCACCGACGGTCGGATAGCCCAAAGCCTCGTCGATGCGGTCTTCAAATTCCTCGGAAATAGCGTGCTCTAGGCGGTCGGCCTCGGCATCGATCTGGTCCCAGGAATAGCCCAACGCTTGGCTGAGATATAGCTCGATCAAGCGGTGGTGGCGAATGGTCTCCAAGGCGATCTTCTCGCCACTGGCCGTTAGCTCGACCCCGTGGTACGGCGTGTAGATGAGCAGGTTCATCTCGGCGAGCTTCTTGATCATGTTCGTCGCTGAGGCCGCGGCCACTTCCATGCGG
>JAPPEF010000365.1 GCA_028875335.1 Gemmatimonadota bacterium | reverse complement strand
TGTCGGGAACCGACTGCACCTCCGTGGTGGCGAAGATGAAAACCACGTGCTCCGGTGGCTCCTCCAGCGTTTTCAACAGCGCATTGAACGCCGAAGTCGAGAGCATGTGGACTTCGTCGATGATGTAGATCTTATAGACACCTTCGGTCGCGGCGTAGCGCACGACCTCGCGCAACTCGCGGATGTCATCGACGCTGTTGTTGGAAGCCCCGTCGATCTCCAGCACGTTCATGCTGGTGGAGGTGGCGATGCTCTTGCAGGAATCGCATGTTTCGCAGGGATTGCCGTCGCGGGGGTCGGCGCAGTTGAGAACCTTGGCGAGAATCCGCGCGGTCGTGGTTTTGCCCACGCCGCGAGGGCCGCAGAACAGGTAGCACTGCGCGATGCGCCCGGAATGGACGGCATTCTTTAAGGTGGCAGTGATGTGCTCCTGCCCAACTACTTCGTCGAATTGGCGAGGACGCCACTTGCGCGCTGTTACCTGATAGGCCATTTGCGTTGCTCGACACAGCCAAGCTGAAGGGAACAAATAAAAATTAAAAGGCCGTGCACCCATCTTCGATCCCGCCCCCAGGTCTGCCCAGAGCCAGTTAGCTCCAACCGGACAACTCTGCGGCACATCAAGAGACATTCCTACCGCTGCTACCTTCCGGTCCTGACGGGGTTCAGAAGTTCTTGATTGCGCAGAATCCGGTCTTCAGCGCCACTTTGCTCCGGTCGAACAAGAGGTGCGAAGACCTCTGGATGGGAATTCAATCCCGCTATAGCGGATTGCGGGTACAGGGCACCGCTATCTCCCCATCTAGCACGACCTAAAATTCTGCATTTCACAGAGGGTATCCGGAAAATATGGTGGAGCAGATGGGGATCGAACCCACGACCTCCAGATTGCGAACCTGGCGCTCTCCCAGCTGAGCTACTGCCCCATCCGGATAATTTATGGCGGAGAGAGTGGGATTCGAACCCACGGTAGGGGGTTACCCTACACACGATTTCCAGTCGTGCACCTTCGACCACTCGGCCATCTCTCCGCAAAAGTATTTTAACTTAGATGGCGGAGAGGGTGGGATTCGAACCCACGGTGACCATACAGCCACACCGGTTTTCGAGACCGGCCCGTTCGACCACTCCGGCACCTCTCCCCAATCTACTTGGCCGCTCGCAGAGCCGTAAAAAACCCCTTGAGCAACTCGGCACATTCTTGCTCTAGCACTCCGCCGCGGACCTGACAGCGATGATTGAGCCGAGGATCCTCCGCAACATTGCGCAACGAACCGCAAGCACCGGCTTTGGGATCAGCAGCCCCAAAGACCAGCCGCGGCACTCGGGCCAAGACCGCAGCTCCAGCGCACATGGCGCAAGGTTCCAAAGTGACGTAGAGCGTGGTCGCCAACAAACGCCGCGTCCCCAGTGCTTCCGCGGCTTGGCGCAAGGCCAGCATCTCCGCGTGGGCTGTGGGATCCTGCGTCGCTTCAATGGCGTTGCCGGCCCGGCCCAAAACCCGTCCGGCTCCGACGACGACAGCACCGACGGGCACCTCGCCACGACGGCCGGCGCGCTCGGCCTCGCGCAGAGCCTCAAGCATCCAACGACCGTCTTCGGCGAATGAGCTAACTTCTTCCGTAGATTCCATTTGAGGCCGTTTTTAAGGGGCCTCCCAAGAGGTGTAAATATAACGGCTGCCCAAAACAAGAGCAAGGCTTAGTGGCGCTTCAGAAACGCTTGTGATAATGGTCGCGGGGGAACAGAGAAGGGGCCCGACGCTGCCAGTAACTCTCCGCGTCGGGAGCGATTTTGCGGTCGAGCGGATCGCGCCCCAAAAGACGCATGCCAAGCCCGATCAGCGTAAAAAGCGTGTAGAAAACTAGCCCTAAGAGCAGGTGGATATTGACAAAGGCCACGATTCTCGCCAGCCACATGTAGGGAAAGTAGATCGGCTTCAACGCGACGGGTAGCGCCAAGCCGATCCCAAGTAACACCAACGAGGCCGAGTGTACGAGTTGGGCAATGCCGACAGCTTCCACGTACCACAGATAGCCGCCTAGTAAGGCCAGCAACGCCGCCAGCACGAGGCCGAAGCGGCGCAAATCGCCGCGTGTGGGAACCGCAACCCCCCAGTAGCTCTTGACCTCAGTCAAGCTCAAACTCCTCTTGCCAATCTAGCTCTTCCTGCCACTGGGGCTGATCTTTCTTGTCTAAGATATAAGAGCCTATGACCAAAAAATCCATCTCCGTCCGCATGAAGCAGCGATAGGCATCTTCGGGGCTTTGGACGATGGGTTCGCCGCGCACGTTGAAGGACGTGTTGACCACCACTGGATAGCCGGTCAGGCTCTGAAAGGCGCGAATCACGTCGTAGTAGCGCGGGTGATCTTGCCGGCGCAGCGTCTGCACTCGCGCCGAGTAATCGACGTGGGTGACGGCAGGCATATCCGAGCGCGGCACGTTTAGCTTGTCGATGCCGAACAGCCGCTGCTGGTCCTCGCTCATGGGGATCTGCCGTTCCGCTTTAACTGGGGCCACTTGCAGCATGTAGGGCGAGTCGGCATCCAGCTCAAAGAACTCGTGTACACATTCGCGTAAGACTGTCGGGGCAAAGGGGCGGAAACTCTCGCGGAACTTGATCTTGAGGTTCATCAGCGACTGCATCTGGGTGGAGCGCGGGTCGCCGAGAATCGACCGGGCGCCGAGCGCACGCGGCCCAAATTCCATCCGCCCCTGAAAAAAGCCGACGACCTTGCCCGCAGCCAACAACTCGGCCACGCGCACTGGCAGTTCGTCCTCAGCGAGTTTTTGCGCCACCCCCGTCTGCTCCTCAATGCATTGGTAAATTTCTTCGTCCCCGTACTCAGGCCCTAACAGCGCCCCCCGCATCGCGTCGTTTTCGCCATCTGCCACTCGCTCGTGGCCCAAATGGTGATACCACAGCGCCAGCGCCACGCCCAAGGCCCCGCCGGCATCGCCCGCCGCCGGCTGGATCCAGATGTTTTCAAAAGGACCCTCGCGCAAGATGCGGCCATTGCCGACGCAATTGAGGGCCACGCCACCGGCCATGCACAGGTTTTTGAGCTTGGTCTCTCGATGCACCGTGCGGGCAATACGCAACATGACTTCCTCGGTGACGACCTGACAGGAGCGCGCAATATCCATCTCGCGCTGGGTCAGCGGCGTTTCTGGCCGTCGCGGCGGTCTCCCGAAGAGCTTGTCCATGGCCCTACTGGTCATCGTCAGGCCGGATAGGTAATTGAAATACCGAGTGTTGAGCTTGAAGGAGCCGTCGTCCTTCAGATCGATTATCTCGTTGAGCATTAGATCGACGTATTTCGGCTCGCCATAGGGGGCCAACCCCATCAGCTTGTACTCGCCAGAGTTGACCTTGAAGCCCGTAAAGTAGGTAAAGGCCGAATAGAACAAACCCAGCGAGTGGGGAAACTTGATATCGGCCAGCGTGTGAATTTCGGCATCTCGGCCGTAGCCATAGCTGGTAGTGGTCCACTCGCCGACCCCGTCTAAGGTCGCGATCGCCGCTTCCCGATACGGCGACGGGTAGAAGGCCGATGCGGCGTGCGACTCGTGGTGGTCGCTAAATAGCACCGGTACATCGCAGCCTAGCTGCTCTTGGATTAAGTGCGGGATCCACAGCTTCTTTTCCAGCCATACCCGCATGCTCTTCCAGTAGAGGCGGAGGCCCAACGGCGCCGTGCCGAGATGCGTCTCTAGCAGGCGTTCAAAGGTCAACAGGGGTTTGTCGTAAAATCCCACGCAGTGCAGGTCTTTGGCCTCAATACCGCCTTCCCGCAGACAGTATTCGACGGCGCGAGCGGGAAAATCTGGATCGTGTTTAACGCGCGTGAATCGCTCCTCCTGCGCTGCAGCGACGATTTCTCCGTCGCGCACCAAACAGGCCGCGCTATCGTGGTAGAACGCGGAAATGCCGAGGATGTAAGTGGCCATAAGGAGCTTGACAAGATGGGGTGAGGCAGCGATACTAAAAGGTTTTCATAACCTATGGATTCTATTGAAAAATATCAAGTTAGGGTCAGTTAATGGAACGGCTTTCACTCCTGTCAGAAGACCAAGTTCGCACCGTCCAGCACCAGTTTGGCACGCCCACCTTTGTCTATGATCAAAAGGCGCTGGAATCCCAAGCCCAAAAGGCGCTGGCCTTCCCCAATGCACACGGCCTGACGGTGCGCTACGCAGTAAAAGCCTGTCCGGCAGCCGGCGTGATTCGCATTCTCAACCGCGCCGGCTTGCACATCGACGCGAGTAGTGGCTACGAAGCGCTGCGAGCCATGTGCGCTGGCGTCCCCGCGGCCCAGATCCAGATCACGGCCCAACAACTACCCGACAATTTAGCAGCCCTAGTGCGCCAAGGCGTCCTCTTCAACGCCTGTTCTCTGCATCAACTCGCAGCCTACGGTCGGCTCTTTCCGGGCCGCGAAGTCTCCGTGCGCATCAACCCAGGCCTAGGCTCGGGACACAGCAACCGCACCAATACGGGCGGCCCCTCGTCGAGCTTCGGCATCTGGCACGAACATCTCGACCAAGTGCTAGCAACGGCCGCCGAACACAACCTGCAACTCACTGGCTTGCACAGCCATATCGGCTCGGGCAGCGATCCAGAAGTGTGGCAGCACTGCGCCCGGCTGACGCTCGACGTGGCCGCCAAGCTACCTGAAGTCCAGCGCGTGAACATGGGCGGCGGTTTCAAAATTGGGCGCATGGCCGACGAAGTATCGACCAACTTGCACGAGGCCGGCCAACCTGTCGCCGATGAATTCAGTCGCTTCGCCCGCGAGTGCGGCCGCAAACTGCATATGGAAATCGAACCGGGGACCTTCTTGGTGGGCAACGCCGGCGCTATCATCTGTAGCGTCGTCGACGTAGTCGATACCGGCCAGCAGGGCTATTCCTTCATCAAGGTCGATAGCGGGATGACCGAAGTGCTGCGTCCCAGCATGTACGGAGCGCAACACCCCATCGTCGTAGTCCCGGCCACACCAGAGGAGCGCGGCCAAGGCGAGTACCTAATCGCCGGCCATTGCTGTGAAAGCGGGGATATTCTCACACCAGCATCTGGCAACCCCGAAGAACTGGCACCTCGCGTACTCACCGAGCCGCGCATCGGCGACGCGGTCTTTATCGGCGGCAGCGGGGCCTATTGCGCTGGCATGGCCGCCAAAAACTACAATTCCTTCCCGGAAGCATGCGAAGTGCTGATCGGCACAGACGGCGAGCTCCATCTGCTGCGCCAGCGACAAACCCTCGACCAAGTCCTAGCCAACGAGTCCCTACCCTCTTTCCTCAGCGCCTGAGCCGCGCAGCTTCGGATCCAGCGCGTCGCGCAGCCCGTCGCCCAGCAGGTTGTACAGGGTCACGGTCGCAAAAATGGCCAAGCCCGGCACGACCACCAACCACCAAGCTGCCGCGTTGCTGCGCGCCCCAGCCAGTAGGGCACCCCAAGTGATCACTTCTGCTGGTATCCCTACCCCTAAAAAGCTCAATCCCGACTCGGCGAGTATGGCACCCGCCACCCCAAAGGCCGCCGGGATCAAGATTGGGCCGATGGCGTTGGGCAGGATGTGACGGAACATGATCCGCCCGTTTGAGTACCCGAGGCTGCGCGCGGCGGCCACGTAATCGTAGCTGCGCACCTGCAAAAACTGCGAGCGCGTCAAGCGGGCGATACCGACCCAACTCGTAAGGCCGATAATGATCATGACGAAGAACAGGCTCGGCGGAAAAAACGCCGCGACCGTCAAGATCAGGAAGAAGCTAGGGATCGCGGCCCACAGTTCGAAAAGTCGCGAGAGTGCCAAGTCAACCCAGCCTCCAAAGTAGCCGGCCAACGCCCCCAAGACCAAGCCAATGGCCAGCGATATGCCCACGGCCACTAGGCCGATGGTCAAAGCGTAGCGCGTGCCGTGAATCAGCCCCGATAGCACGTCGCGGCCCAAGCGATCCGTGCCCAGCCAGTGCTCGATTCCAGGGGGCTGGTACTTCTCCCGCAAGCGGATTTCGCCCGGGGCATAAGGCACCGGCGGGAAGATGGCCTCCTCTAACTTGAGCTTTTTGAAGTTGCGGCGGCGCTTCAATTCCGCTGGCCAGTCCACTACCCCCAGATAGACTGCGTATTGGCGGAAGGCAGGAAAGTAGGTCTCGCCCTTGTATTTCATGTAGTACGGCTTATCGCCGGCCAGTAAGTCGGCGCTCAAGGCCAAGATTCCCAGCAAGACGATGCCCATGAGACTGAGCAGAGCGGGTTTGTTCTTCTTGAATTGCTTCCAGACGACCCGCCCGTAGGACTGCCCTTGTGTAACGGCTTCTGTGCTCATTTACACACTCGCAAAGTCGATGCGCGGGTCCACGACCTTGAGCAAAATATCCGCCACTAAGATACCCGCCAGCGACAGGGCTGAGCCAATGGTGAAGAGTGCCATGGCCACGGGGTAGTCGCGCACAATGACCGACTGGTAAGCCAAAAAGCCCATGCCCGGAATGGTGAAGATCGTCTCGATAAACACCGAACCCGCGATCATTCCCGGCAAAAGCCCAGCCATCAGCGTCACGATGGGAATCAAGGAATTGCGCAGCACGTGGCGCAGCACCACAACTCGGTAGCGCAATCCCTTGGCTTGGGCGGTGCGCACGTAGTCCAGCCGCAAATTCTCCAGCATGCTGGTGCGCATATAGCGCGAGATGCCAGCGAAGCTGGAATAGGTCGAAGCCAGGACCGGCAACACCATGTGGTGGGCGTGGTCAGTCAGCAGCCGCCAGAATCCCCAGTCTTCCCCAGCTTCTAGGGATTGGATACCAGAGGCCGGAAACCAGTGGAAAAATTCCTTGTTGCAGAAAAACAAGATCAGCAGCATACCGAGCCAAAAAGAAGGCATCGACCACAGCATGAAGGTCCCGGTGGTAGCCAAGCGGTCGATAGTGGTATTTTGCTTGACCGCGATCACTATGCCCAGCGGCACGCCGATTAGGTAGGCAAAGACTAAGCTGATGAGGTTGATTTCCAGCGTGATGGGCAGCCGATCGAGGATGTGGTCAATGACCGGTTCCTGATCTTTAAAGGATCGCCCCAGATTCAGCGTCACCAAACGCCAATCGCCCACCTGCACCAGTTCCAAACCAGATCCAGCATACGCGTAGTTTTGGGTTGGCGAGAAAAGGCGGCTCTGCCAGAAAGGCGACTCAACTAGCTCGTCAACGCGCTCGGGGCGCAGGCGGCGAAAGTGCGCCAAGAAACGCGCCTTGCGCTCCTCGCCCTCAAGCGAGGCCAACTCGGCCCGCGCCGCGTCTGACAGTTCGTCTAGGACGGAGTCAGCTAACAAAGCCCCGCGGTCGAAGGCGCCTAAGTCCTCCACGCGCAAGACCAAATTGGAAAGCCAGTGCAAATACTGGAGGTGTAGCGGTTGGTCCAGCCCGAGTTGGCGGCGCAAATCCCGGCGCGTCTTCTCCATGTCCGCTTGGTGGTCGGTGGAGAGCCCCTCGCCGCCAGCAGCCCCGCCCAAGAACAGATCGACCGGGTCGCCGGGCGCCAAGCGCATAATCAGGAAGGTCAGTAGGGTGATGCCGAGGAGGGTTGGGATGGCCAGCAGAATGCGCTGGATGGTGTACTGCAGCATGGTGGGAGCGCGGACGCTTTACTCTTCTAGTTCCTCGGCCCGCGCAAACGCCGCCTCGCTCTTCTCAATCAATTCCTTATGGGCGTAAACCGTCCCCAAGTGCATCCACACCAACGCATTGTCTGGCATTTGTTCTGCGAGCTGTTCCAAGAGCGGCAACGCGCCATCCATGTCCTCTGTGGCTAAGTGGACCATAGCGAGATTGTAGCGCGCATCCCCGTCGTCGGGTTCGAGCTGTAGGACCTGCTCATAGGCTCGCTTAGCCGCAGTGTATTTTTCTTGTTGCCAGTAGAGGTTGCCCAAGTTGAAATGGGGCTTGAAATCATCGGGGTTCAGCTCTATGACCTTGCGATAATTGGCCTCGGCACCCTCGTAGTCCTCGGCTTGGGCTTGGGCGATGGCGAGATTGGTCAGGCCATTGAGGTTCTCGGGATTGATCTTGACCACCTGCGACAAGGCACCGATGGCCTCATCGAGTTGGCCATTTTCCAAGTAGAGCGACCCTAGGCTGAAAAAGGTGCCCTCGTCTTCTGGATCCGCGGACGCGATCTTCTGGTAGGTGGCAATGGCCGCATCCGTGCTATCGATCTGGTAATAGACGTACGCGAGGTTGCGCCAAGCGTCGAGCGCGCTTTCGTCGATGAGGGTAGCGTTGTGAAACGAGTGCCGCGCCATAACGTAATTCGGTGCCTCACCTTGGGCGTGGACGACGCCGGCATTGTACTCGCGCGCCCAAAAGTGGCGACGCGTTCGTTCAGACTCGCTTTGAAACTTGGGATTGTTCTCGGCCTGCGCTAGGTGCTTGGCCATTTCGCCATAGCGGCCCTCTTCGCCTAAGAGCTTGCCCATGAGTAGGTGAGCCTCGCTATTTTCTGGCTCGGTCTGCAAGACTAGGGCGAGTTGTTTTTTGGCCTCTTGCGGCTGATCCTGCTTGATGTAAAGCTTGGCCGCCGTCATGGTAGAACTTTGACACCCCAATCCGGCGACGGCGATGAGTACCGCCAGCCAGCCCACGCACTTCATTGGCAATCCCCCGCGAGCAAAACTGCGCGGCGCACATCCTGTGCGCCGCGCAACGATCGGATTTAGTTAGAACCCGAACTGAAAGGTAAAGGTGTTGAGCGCGTCGAAATACTCGACCGTAGTGTAGGCGTAATCAACGCGCAAATCTTTGATCGTCCCAGCATCCAGATTCAGACCAAAGCCGAAGCTGGTGCCGTAGATGTAGTCGTCATCCGAGTTGGGCGCGTAGTCGAAGCCAGTGCGTAAGGCAAAGAAATCGCCCAACACATATTCAGCACCCAACCGGTATTGGTCGTAGGCGAAATTGTTGTGCCGGAAGACCGAGGACAGATTGAGCGCGTCCATATAGCGATAGCTCAGACCGAGCTCAAACGTCGAGGGCAGGTCGGCGGAACTGGCCTCGACATTGTAATCGGAAGGTCCGCGGCGCAACCCGTCAACCTGGCCGCGACGCAACAGACCGGAACCACCAAACTGCATCCGTGTGCCGATGTGCTTGAGCGCCACCCCCAAGTCCAAGCCGGCAATCCCGCCTAGATTGGCGTACTGCAGACCGGCGCTAAACGAGGCTGCAGTAGCCTCGACGCGCTGGATGCGGTTGACGACATAATGGCTGGTGATCCCGACGGCGATGCGATCGGTCAGTTCCCTCGCAAAGGTCAGGCCCACCGTGAAGAAGGTCGGTGAAAAGGTCGCGCCGGTGCCGTCTGGATTGGCCTCAGTCGTCACCGGGATTTGGCCAAAATCCAGCGCCTTGATGTTGAGGGCCAGCGAGCCGAGGCTCTTGAAGTTGGCACCGGTAGCCAGATAGTTGATGCGAGTATCCGCCAGATAAGACATCGTCGAAAACAGGATGCCCGCGTTGGATTCGGACTTGGACAAGCCTGCCGGGTTCCAGTGCAGAGCCTCTAGACCGGAACTGGTGGCGATTGAGGCACCGCCCAAGGCCATGTCGCGTGCGCCAACCGGAATCAGCAGTTCCGGGGCCGCGGCCGTACCGGC
Source organism: Gemmatimonadota bacterium (assembly GCA_028875335.1). The sequence goes on along the minus strand of JAPPEF010000365.1, from coordinate 965 downwards.
GCGGTCCTGGCCGTCGGCAAAAGCCGAGGCCGAGGCGAAAATCAGCGCCAGCAGGATCGTCGAGATGCGAAAGCTGTGTCGAAGCATGGAATGGCCTCCTATTTCTCTCTTTGGTATCCCGTGCACTTAGAAGTTCTCCAGGAACTGCTGCTCTTGGATGATGGCCAGCTTGAGGATCCGACTCATGCCGTGATCCGGCAGCTCGATATGGGCGATATACATGCCGCTGGCCACCGGCAACTGGTTTTGGTTTTGCAGGTCCCAACGTGTGAACTGCGACGGGTCGTCCTTCTCAATCGTGCGCACCAGCGTGCCGCTCATGTCGAAGATGCGGATATTCGCCTTGGACGGCAGGTGGCTGAAGGTCACGAAGTGGCTGTAACGGCTGGTCTCCGCCGCGTTGACGCCGAGGTAGGGATTGGGGAAGACGTTGATCTTCTCGATGTCCACGTTCAGGCTATCAGGATGGGACAAGGTGCCGGGCACTTCAAAGCTGAAGACATCGGCCGGGGTATTGACGTGGTTGGCGATCAGCAAGAAGGAATCGCCGTCCGACGGGAAGTCATCCTCGTTGCGGCGCTCGGAAAAGATGATCCACATAATGGGCAGGAAATCTTCTCCTTCTGTCCCATCGTAGATCAGACCGTTGTTCAGCAAGATGTCGCTGTTCTCTCCTTGGTTGGGGTCTGTGTAATCCAAGTCAAAGATGAACAGCCACTCGCGCGGACCTGAACCGGCGACATTGCTCGCCACAGTGTACCAAGGCGGGCCATATACGCCGTTGACCAAGCCGCCGGGCTGGTTGTTTTCGAGGAAGGCCACTTCCAAGCGGCGCGGCGGATCGCGCTCAATGTCCCAAGCCGAAAGCGCGATCGGATTGCGCTCCTGATAGACATAGACGCCCGGGCCCTCGGTATTGATAATGTACTTGCCGAAGTCCCAAGGATTCTGCGTCGTCGTCAGGT
>JAPPEF010000020.1 GCA_028875335.1 Gemmatimonadota bacterium | reverse complement strand
AGGGGTATTACTTCCCGGAACTCATCGCCAGCGACGTGGTGGTGACCAATTTTCGCGGCATCTTCAACGACCATATCTCGGCCCACATCATGGCCTTTGTGCTGGCGCTCTCGCGCGGCATGCACCGCTACTTCCGCTACCAGTTCGACGGCCAATGGCGCAGCGGAGGGGAAGCGAGTCCCTCGACCTATCTGCCCGAAGCTACTGCGCTGATAGTCGGCGTCGGCGGGATTGGCGCAGAGACCGCGCGCCAGTGCAAGAACTGGGGCATGACGACCATTGGCATCGATCCCCGCGTTGAGTCGCCGCCTCCGGGGGTTGACGAGTTATACCGCCCAGACGAGCTCGACCAACTTTTGCCGAGGGCGGATTTCGTCATTCTCACTGTGCCGCAGACGCCACAGACCGAGGGTTTTTTCACCAGCGCCCGGTTCGAGCAGATGAAGAATAGCGCGTACTTCGTCAACATCGGTCGCGGCGCGAACGTCAAGTTGGACGACCTCGACCAAGCCCTGCGCGAGGGCCAGATAGCCGGTGCAGCCTTAGATGTGTTTGAGGAGGAGCCGCTGCCGCCAGAGCACCCGCTGTGGACGGCTCCGAACTTCCTGATGACCCCGCACGTGGCCGCGGCCGGCCCTTATCTGAGAGACCGCCGGCGCGACCTAGTGGTGGAAAATTGCAAGCGCTTTGCTCGCGGCGAGGAATTAATGAATGTGGTGGATAAGGAGAACTGGTTCTAGGGCAGCGTGCCCGCGATGAGCAGGTACGCGTCGGCTTTGACCTCGCCGTTGATTTCCCACTCTTTGAGCTCGCCGCCGAGCTTCTCTATGACCTTTTCGCTCAGCGAGTGAAAGGGCGGGCGGCCCGGGTCGGCGATGATGATCTGCCCGACCTCGACCTCGATCGCCTTTTTGATCAGCTTGTAGAGCGGCGAGACCATGTCGTCCCAGAAACAAATATCGGCTCCGATGATCAGGTTGGTTTGCCGCAGGTGTTTCTTTTTGACGCTCTCGAACTTGCAACGCCAGGTTTCTATCTCGACATCGTTGATCTCGGCGTGTAGCTGCAAGTAGGGAAAGACCGCCGCGTCCGCGTCCATGCCCGTGACGTTGGCACCGTGGTTTTTGGCGCAGTATATCCCGGCGAGGCCCCACCCGCAGCCGATATCCAAAACCCGCGCCTTTGGCGGTAGGCCCTGGTGCGAGAGGAAGTCCATCACGCACCAACTCGAATTCCAGAATTTGTTGCCGTGGATGCAGGGCTCGTGCTTCTTTTTTTTGGCGCGCACTTGAGGGTGAGCGGTTTTGAGTACTGTGACGCCATACGCCTGGCGCGAGGTTTTCTTTTTTTCTTTCGCCATGTCACTCTGTTATTTCCCATAGGGAAGTTAGATTTTCTCGTTAGAATCCCCACACGCGCGCCGCAGTCTTTCCCATGATCCACTCGATATCGTCGCCGTCGGCAAAGGCTGGATGGTTGATGACGGCGCGCAGTGTATTGGCGTAGCCCTCTCTGCCAGCGCTGGGCGGGAAGTCGCTGCCCCACATCATGCGTTGCACGCCGAATGCCTCTTTGGCCATCTCGAAAAGTGGCGGCACGTGATCGAATTCGAGTTTGGGCAGCAGGCGCGGCGGGCGGGCGCAGATTTCGCCCAAGCCGGGGACTTTGATGCTGGTGTTGTCGCGCTCGCCTTGGCGCAGGGCCTTGGCGTAATCGGCGTAGGGCGGCTCGGCAATGCCCACGCCTGCGAGATGTTCGAGGATGACGTGCGTGTCGGGACACGCATCAAGCACGCGCGAGAAATCGTCGGCCGCGAACTGGGGTGCATTGCCGATGCTGGAGACTACGAGGCCGAGTTCGCCGGCTCTGCGCCACATGTCGTAAGGGCCTGCGTTGGCGAACTGGCCATTCGGGGCGATACGAATACCAGCGGCCCCTTGCTCTGCGAGCCTCGCAAGATCGCCGAGTGGATCGCGGGACTCGGGATCGACGAGGACTGCAACTTTGAAACGGTCTGGTTGCTTGGCGGCTTCTTGGAGGAGGTAGGAGTTGTCGTACGTGCCGCCGTGTTGGATGAGTGCGGCCTTGTCAACGCCGTTGCGATCCATCTCGAATTCGAGGATCTCGATAGGCTCGAACCAGTTGTTACCGGCGTGGCAGTGCGTGTCGATTATCAGCATTTGCAGCGGCCTTTCAAGCGGAGGTAGTTGTCAATCGCGTAGCTTTTGCAATGACTCAACTTGCTGCGAATACTCGGCCATGTCAAAGGCATGCCGTTGTTCGGTCGCTCATCCACTACCTGCCCAGCCGGTCCAAGACATTGCGCGTGATCTGTGCCACCGGACCGCCGTTCCGGTAAAGACCGTGCGCCCACTCGATGGTTGCCGCCGTAAAGACAGTCCCCTTGAACTCCGTTTCGTTGACTGCGACGGTGGCGTAGAACCGATCTTGGTAGACCCCTAGGTCCGCGTTGAAACCGTGGTCCTCCGCGTCCCCGATTGCGATGATCTGGTAGTGCGGGCTGATTCCGTCGTGGCCTGTAAATCGCGGTTTCCCATCCTTGAATTCGATGTCACCGCCGTCGCATTCGACCCCGACGATTGAGTCTTCCCGGCCAAACTCGTCCCCTTCTCCCAGCCCGGTTCCTGCGAACGCCCAATGGTCGGGTTGGGTCACGCGGAAGAATCCGTATTCCCCGGACGTCGGGGCAATAATCTCGCCGGGGACCTTGCTCTTGGCGTTGACAGCAGCCGTATAGGAAACGCCAATGGTGCGCTGACGCAGATTGTCGATTGCGCGGAGAAAGGATGTTTCGGGGTCCTCTGGCGTGCCGAGCGGATGCTTTTTGTACCGGGTCTTGGCACAGTAAAGCTGGCGTCCGTCGGCCCTAGTCTCCACCAAGTGCGAGAAAGAGTTGCCGGCGAACACCATCAGGTTGCCGCCACATGCTACAAATCGCTGAAGCTGCTCGCATTCTTCGCGGCTGGAGTACTCGCCGTGACAGATTCTGAGGTGTGCAGGGTAGTCATCTAGGAGATCCGGCTGCCGATCGTGGTCGGCGTTGATGCAGTAATCTACTTGGTATCCCTCGGCATCGAGCCATGATGTGAAGAACTGATCCCAGGCATAGAAGCCGCCCATGATGTCCGGCTGTAGGGGTCGCTCAAAGGTCACCAGGTTGCTGTGAGATCGATCGGTAGATATATAGGGGAAGAGGCATTTGCCGCCCACGCAGTTATAGGCGGCATAGGTATTGGTCTCAATCGTCAGGAGGATCGGCGCGCTGGGAACACGCGGGCGAACGACGAATAGGATTTCTCGGATCCCCTGTGCGGTGGGGAAACTGGCGATGTAAACACCGCTCTTCCAGTCGCGAGGCACTCGGAACGCGACCGTCGCGGGCCAGGCGAATCCGTCCCGATAGCCAAACTCGGGGACTGGGGGAAGCCCACCACGCAGGTCGTTTATCTCCTTTACCAGACGCCGTTTTGCTCCTTCGTGGAACACAAATACATCGTAGTACGATCTGGAATTCGATATATGGAACGTTATCTCATCTCCCTGACACACACTCAGCGGGGTGGCATAGCCACCTTCTCTCAGCTTCCAGTACCGGGTTGCGTCCTGTTCGTAATGGGCAAAAATGTGTTCGCGTTTCATTTTTTATTCTCTTTGTCAGGATCACCCGCGAATGACTCCTCACCTCTTTCCTTCTGTTTCCGCTTTATCTCTGCGATTTCTTCGTCTGTCAGACGTTCTTCGTCCGTTACGATAGTCTGTTCGATGAGTTCCAGCCTCAATTCTCGGTTAGTCAGCCACTCCCAGCGATCGGCATTTGCCGGGTGGGGATGGGGATACACATCGTCGGGACCGATGTCATTGGAAACGACATAGAGATAACCAGGCGTCACGCCGTTGTGCTTAATCCTGAGTTTGTCAGATAGAGACTCCCCTTCGTCAGACATAGAAACAATTGAAGGTCTATGAGAGAACGTTTTCGCTACTTTTCTATTCTGTGTGATCGAACTTCCGACCCGAAGTTTCGTCAACTCTTGCTGAGAGCCGTGATACCACGTAAGGCTGTAGTCACAGTGTATGCCGGGTTGCGAACTTCCCCACGTCGAAGATCGGGGGAATTTATCTAGGCCGTCAGGAATCTTGGACCACGGGACAGCCATTTCGGTCCAGATCTCTCTGGTGGGTTGCAGGTCTTCGGAATGGTCTAGGGTGCCCGCCTTGATGAATATCGTGTTTGGGTAACGCGTAAACAATTGTGAACCACATTCTGGGCAGAATTCGCGAATCTTTGTGCGGCCCTCGTCGTTCGTAGATTCGTATCCCTTGGTTTTACCGCTCAGTTGAAATGTGGACGCTGGTATGCCAACTCCAACATTGAAAGCGCTACCTGTGACTCTACGGCAGTCGTCACAGTGGCAATAGATCACGGATTGGGGCTCTGAGTCACTTGTATAGCTGACCGCCCCGCAAAGACATCGACCTGTTAGCGGCATTGGTAGTCCTTTCCTGATAAATGAGTGCGCCGATTGTGGCAATGCGTTCAATTCACAACGCTTGCTGATCTACAAGCCTTCTCTTTTGACGGCGAAGAAAAAGGGGTGAATCTCCTCTAGTGCATCAGCACTTTCGTATCCTCCTCCTACGATACCTTCCCGTTCAATCTGAAATCCAGTCTCAGCGAGAAACTTCTCGTAGGTCGAAGGGCCGAAGTTGCTCCAGTACATGGTTTCGCCGAAGAAGTCATCTTCAGTATATCCAGGACCGTCGTCTTGCTTGGCAACCGTAAATAGGAGGAGGCCACCGGGCCGAAGCCACTGGGCAAATCGACGAAAGAGATTTAGATGCTTTTGTCTTGGGATGTGGAAGATGGCGTAAAAGCTGACAATTGCATCGAAGCTACCTGCAGGGAATTCGGTCTCCATTACGTCGGCGATGACGAATTTGGCGGTGGGGACGTTTTTCTTCGCTAGAGCTATCATGTTTGAGGAGATGTCGATCCCGGTGAGGCTGAACGTCCCTGCAAGATGCCGGGCGACGGGGATACCGGCACCACATCCAACGTCGAGGACTTTTGAATTAGGTGTCAGACGCTCAGTTATTAAGTTGAGTTCTGTCTCGGCCGTAGTGCGTCTTTGCCCTGCGTAATTCATCGCACACCGGTTATAGGCGGTTCTTACCAACTCCCGATAATCGGTCTGCGGATCGTCGGCGATCTTGAATGGCATGAGTCTCCTTCCTATATCACTTCACGTGTTACGGACGATTCGAAAAATCGCTCTTGGAATTCCGTTAAAGCGAGGATCTGATCGTCGGAGTAATCCTTGCCGTCAGGTGCGACAATGAGCTTGTCATCATCGTCGTCAGATCGTTGAATGACGGCGATACACCTGCCTGTGAACGTCTCTAGCGGTTTGAAGACGCCGAGTACATAAGCGTCGATATCTTCTCCATCAGGTGCCGGTATATTCGGGAGAAATCCGTAGTTGACTGGATAGATGAAACCTGCTTCAGGATGTTTGGAGCCAAGGGGTCGATCTATGGTAACATCGACAGTTTTGCCGATGAACGTCCTTGCATCTACAAAGTCACCTATCATGGCCGTTTGAATTTCGGGAGTTCTATACCCTGTGGGCAGGCCCCCGGCTTTCTTGGTTGGCATTTCCTATAACGTTTTACAGTTGTCGGAGGTCAAGCCGGCGACGCGTGGCAACACCCAATGTCCTAGAGAACAGCTCAGGTGTCCAGCATCGTCAGTACGCCTCGCGTTCCGTCTAGTTCGATCGGGCAGCCGTCGAAAAGCCGATTCAGATCCAAAGGGGCGATTTCCACGACAGGCACGTGACACTCCCGTGCAATTTGACCAATGTGAGCTGTCCACATCATGAGGTCGTCCGGTACGACAAGTCCGCGCACCCGTAGGAGCATGGAGAACACGAGCATCATGTCATTGTTATTCGACTGGACCGGAGTGACGAGCACCGCGATGTTCTCCTCACCCGCCACCTCATCTCCTTCTGCCAGAGTTTCGATCCGGCGAACAACGCCCTTGCTACGGCCCGGACCGCCGGGCTTGCCGACAATAGTGGTTGCTGTTCCTGCTTCAGTCTTGTCTGCAGCAGGTGCAGCATGGTCCTGCGTCGTAGGGTCTTCTTCTGGAGGCTTCCCCAGGAAGACGGGTGCGACGAGACGCTCACTGCGTTCGCATTCGAGCCTTCGCTTCTTCAGCACCCCCTGTCCTGTCGCGATGTCGTCAGTAACGGCGATGGTCTTCAGGTCTTCCACAGTGAAGTACACAACATCGTCGACGTCATTGACCAACCCGGTTGCCAGCAGTTGTTCCCCCATTCTCTGAAAAAGGCGGTGGAGTTTTCTGCTCGGCACATCCCCCCGGAGTATGCGGTGGTTCAGCGCCGGCCCCCAAAACAGCGCCCAGTCGTGGAGCCGCTCAAAGCGGGTCAACTCAGCTGATCGAGCGGCCAAAGTCTCCCGAACTTGACCCACGACCGCTGCGCGACGCTGCGAGGTCTCCTCAGCAATCTGCGAAATTCGTCTGCTGCCTCTGAGCGCATTGCGGATGAGCCTCAGGATATCCTTCATCCTCAGTCTCGCGCCTAAGTCGTGGGGGGCTTCTCCTTCGTGGGACTGCCAGGGCGGCACCAGACAAAGGCGCTCGCAGCAAGCTTCAAAAGCCGAAATGAAGGGTGATGGTGCCTCTGCAACCTGCAGAGATCTGATTAACTCGTCCAGACTCAAGCCCTCGAATAGCTCTCGCTTAGGCTCAAGCAGCTTCGCCATCTCCTCCGCATCCGCTATTAGTACGTGAGGCCAGTAGGGATCTAAGTCAGAGTGATGGCCAAGCGTCAGGTCGTTGATGTCGATGTTGGGCAGGTATTCGTCCACAAAGGCGTGCAGCAGATCCAGACATGTGACGTACAAATGCTGCGAAGGCCCCACCCCAACAGCTTCCAGATCCCACATCGTCTCTTGTGCCCACAGTATCGCATCAATCGCCTGCTCGAGCGTGTTTGCCTCGTTTTCCAGCCGCACAGCTTTTGCTTCTATAGCTGGAAATCTCGTGTTGGTGTCGTGCAAAAAGTCTGCCCTCATTTGGGGTTCGAATTCGACGAGATACTGCTCTCGCTGAGAAGCAGGTATCCGCGGCCATTGAGGCCAAGCACTATCATCCTCAACCAGATAGCGATGTCCGTGAAAATCCGACTCGGCACCGCACTTTCGGTGAGCAGGCGTCTCTAAGGGGCCAACCTGCAGATAGCGGTTGAACTTCTCTGTAATCAGCTTGTCGCGGTAGATGGGCAGCGTAACTGTCCCGTCGTTTTTTCTCAACGAAAAATGCCACTGCTTTGCTGGCCGCCACGTCCGATCTGCTAAGTGAGCCGGCAAGTGATGCGGGAAGAATGCTGGAAGTGCTGTAATCGGCCTTACCTGCACGATGTGGATGTCATCACTGTCCACTGCCCACTCGACATCGACACGGGTGCCGAAAGCGCGGTCGATCTGCAGGCCTGCTTGGGCGATCCGCGTGGTCAGATCGTCGGAGAGCGACGGCTCGGCCCGGCGATCTTCTGGAATGTCGACGGAGTCGAGACCACTCGCGCCGGGCACCAACTGCGTCCGTTTCTCTGCTGTGAATCGCTCTAGGATCTCTCCCGTGCTCCACTCGATCAGAAACCGATCCGCGATCGCGGTACTGGTGGATGCTACCAGATCGCGAGCCAGACCGAACGACGATTCTAGGACGAATTGCCATGGATTCCCCGTCCGCGGGTTGGCCGTGAACAGTACCCCGGCACTGTCGGCACGAACGAGGGTTTGCAGCAGCACGCTCATACCGTCGGCTGTCAACTGAATCCCCATTCGACGCGCGTAGTCGATGGCCTGCGGTGCCCATAAGGCGCACCAGCAGCGACGTACTGCCCTCCACAACTCAGCCTCAGTGCGGATGCCAAGAAAACTCTCGTAAACACCCGCGAAGCTCGCCCTCGCCGAATCCTCGTGCACGCCCGACGAACGCACAGCCAGCCCGTATGGAGTCTCGTCGAGAAGGGGCCGTGTGATCAACGCAACCTCCTCCACTATAGGTTCCGGAATCGGTGCGCGCATCACTTCAGCGCAAAGTGCCTTGAACGCTTCGGCGCGCTCCGTACACTCAAGTTCGATACCATTGATCAGACGCTGCGCTTCCAGAAGCAAGCCGCTCCTATCCAAGAACAGACTCAATGCCTGGCGCGAAATCACTGCCCCCGGAGGTACAGACAACCCCATCTCCATCGCTCCGGCAAGATTCTCAGCCTTTGCTCCCACCTGACCGGAATCCAGCGGTTGCTGCAAATTAAATACGAAGTGACACCTAACGCTCATGCGCCTACGGAAATAGGTTTATCTGGCGGCCCGTTCTTGGATATACTCTCGAGCAGACAATGAAGGTTGCGAGGAGCGAATTTTTCTGCGGACCTAGCGATGGCGTCGATTGACCACCAACGGAACCCGCGAAATGCCGATGCCTCACCAGGAGCAGCCTCCACGTCCATTACTGGATCAAAGTAGTCTGCTTGTACGAGATAATAGACTTCGTTTTGACGATAGCTCCGACCATTCCAAGAGAATTCGTGTTTTCTGGTCCATAGGAGCGGTCCCAGACTGAAGCTCCTAGCACCAGTCTCTTCGGCGACTTCTCGTCGCAGTCCTTCTTCATCAGATTCACTGGGCTCCAAGCCCCCGCCGGGCGTAATCCAAACCTGAAATCCTGTGACAGGCTCTTGGAGCTTCATCAGCAGTACTCGATGGTCTGGCGTCATAATGACCGCGCGTACAGCCTTTCGCTGAATCATAGGCGTGTCAGCTGTTGTTCCCCTCCCACTTCATTGCCTCAATCAAGTAGCAAAAGGGAAATCGGTTTCCAGCCTCATAGTATTTCTGGTTGCCTTCCGCGACCAAAGATTCCTTGGGCTGCGGCTCGGAGAACTTGGTCACAACCATTCCGTTTTCGGTCAGCAGAGAGAATATGTCTGATAGCGGACGACAGTAAAATCTCACCTGACGTTTGCGGCCATTATCGCGGAAGACCATTGAGGATTCCCCTCGATCGAAGTACTCACATACTCTTCGCTCTGTCAGGTCTCTTGGTCGTCCTCCAGCATTTAGGATGGGATGCACGTCCGAGATGATGAATCTGCCGCGAGAAGTTAAGGCTCGCTTGACGACAGGCATCAGCCGGCTTGGCCTTTCGAGGTAGCGCAGCAAATTGATAGCTGTAACAAGATCATAGTTAGCTTCGGGTCCTTCCCATTCTTTCACCTCCCCTTGGATAAAACGCACCCTCTGCCCGTTACGCTCTGCGTCCTTCCTAGCTATGTTCAACATGGTTGGCGACGAGTCAATTGCCGTAACCTCAGCTCCCAACTCACTCAGAGCGATAGCCAAAGAGCCAGGGCCGCATCCAAGATCGAGAACCTTGAGGCCCGAGACTTCTCCGATGAGCTCTAGCAGTGCCGGATGTTGAATCAGATAATAGTCCGTCCGGTTCGCCTCGCGATTCTCATGGAACCACTCGGCAAGAGCTCCCCAGTCTTTCATTGCGAGAAAACCTCACATGGGAGGGAAATTACGGCCCACTGCTTGTATCCGAACAATTGGTTCAGGTAATACCCCTTATCAACGCGAAGGTACGTACTTGTGTGGACAGTAGCAATCAACGCTGCGGGATTAGGCTCCCCTCGTCACCGGCCCGGATAGCTTGAAAAAATCGCTATAGAAAGTCTGCGTTTCGTTTTTCTTGTGCTGCGTTCGCCTACTCAGCGGCGAAGGTCTAGGATAGACGCCTCAGATTGTCCCGCGACCCGTCTCATAGCGGTCTGGCGCATGGCCCCCTTTTTTCTTTTCTTGCCCATTTCGCTCCGCTATGTAAAGGCTGCTAAACAAAGGATTCATTCATGCCCGCAGACAATCGCCCGGTGCGTGTCGGCATTTACGGCACCGGCCGTTTCGCCAACCAAACACACCTGCCCAACCTGAGTAAGCTAGACGACGTCGAGCTGGTCGCCGCAAGTGATCCCAATCCGGACAACCTCGCCACCACCGCGCAAAAGTACTCTATCGCTCGCACTTATGCGGACCCGTATCAAATGCTCGCGGAAGAGCGGCTGGACGCACTCTATTCGGTCGTGCCGGCTTTTGCGCGCACTGATGTGGAAGCGACGGCCGCAGCGCGGGGCATCCACCTCTTCAGCGAGAAACCGCAAGCGACCAGCATGGCCGTTGCGCGGCGCATAGCCGATGCAGTCGCTGAGGGCGGCGCGATTTCAACGGTTTGTTTCCGCGAGCGCTATCGCCCGCTCTTTCAGGAGGCCCGCCGCTTGCTCGCGGATAAGGCCGTCACCCACATCCGCTTCCAGAGCACAGCCGGCCTGCCCCTGCTCGAAGCCGAGGTTCCCGACCCGGACAATTGGGACTATCAGATGGACAAGAGTGGCGGCTCGGCCTTCGACTGGGGGGTGCATGCCGTTGACTACGCGCGCTTTATGAGCGGCCTCGATATTACCCAAGCCCAAGCGTTTTACCATCATCCTCCTCAGTACAACACGCCGCTGTCGTGTTCGTTTAACTTTTTGTTGGCAAACGGAGCGACCATGACCTCGACGTTCCTCTCCACCACGCCTACCGCTCCGAGCGATGAGCCGCGCTTCACTGTTTTTTACGAAGGGGGATACTTGGCGCTGTGGATGTACG
>JAPPEF010000205.1 GCA_028875335.1 Gemmatimonadota bacterium | reverse complement strand
TGCTCCTCTGTCATGCCGATCCCAAAAGCGACGCGGCAATTGCTGCTTTTGCCGCCGGCAAGCACGTGCTGATCGAAAAGCCCATCTGCGCGTCCCTGCAGGAAGCCGACGCTATGATCGAGGCCATGCACAAAGCTGGCACCGTGGGCCAGGCCGCCTACATGAAGGCGTATGACCCGGCCTTTGCGCTGGCCAAAAGAGAGGTGGAGGACTTGGATTACAGCTTTATCCAGATCAATCACCTGCACCCGAGCAACTATCTCCACCTCGACCATTTTAACGTGCAGTACGCGGGTTCACAGCGCTCCGCAATCGCCGCACAGCGCCAGCGTGCCTATAAGGACACACTGCGCCAGGCTTTTGGCGACCTTTTCGAGCAAGCCGAGCCGGTCTGCGGCATCACCTACGGTCTGATCCATGACCTCTACAGCTTGCGCGTGATGGTGGGCTCGCCCCGCGCCGTGATTAGCACGGAAATCTGGAAGAACAACCGCTCGATTACCTCGGTGCTGGAATACGCCAATGGCGCGCGCTGTGTCATCAGCCGGGTTGATTTGGAAAAGTTGTGGGATTTTCGCGAGACGCTGGAAATTTACGGCGACGATAAGCGCGTGTTGCTCATCTATCCGACCGGTTTTTCGCGCCGGGTGCTCTCCACCCTGACTATCCAGGGCATTGACGAGCACGGCACCAGCTATCGCAAAGAGCCGGCTATTCCCTGGGAGAGTGCCTTCACTGCGGAATTGCGCCACTTTCACGCCTGTATCACCGAAGGGGTGGAGTGCCACACGCCGATCACTGAGGCGCGCCACGACGTGGAACTGATCATCGATATCACCAAAGCCTATATCACCGGCCAAGCTGTGGAGGGGAACTGTGCAAGGCAATAATCTTTACGACCCAGGTTTGCATCTATTTCTCGACGACGTGGAAGTACAAGATCATCCCGGTTTTGTGCGCAAGGTGCAGCGGCCCGAGCGCGTGCGGACGGAGCCGGTATTAAAACCCGACCGGCCTTGGGAGGGGGAAGCCGTGCAACTGTGGGGCTCGGTACTCTACGACGACGACGAAAACTGCTTCAAGATGTGGTATTATTCGAGCAACAACGACCTGTACGAGCGCACCGGCCAAGGGCACTTTATGTGTTATGCGACCTCAAAGGACGGTATCGCGTGGGAAAAGCCGGAACTGGGGATTGTGACCTGCGAAGGGTCCAGTGCCAACAATATCGTCTATCCGCCGCCGGGTGTTCACTACGGTCTAGATCCATGGGGCGTGGTCAAAGATCCGCAGGAGCAAGATCCGTCGAAGCGGTATAAGATGGGTATGTACCAACAGCGTCCCACCGCAGACGCTCCGCAGGAAACGCCCACGATGGACCGCCAAGCGCGCAATGCCCTGCGCAAAGTGCTCTTCGACAAAATCCGCGACCACCACGGCATGTACGCGGCCTTCTCGCCAGACGGCATTCACTGGCGGCTGGATGACCGCAATTACGTGCCTCGCTCGGGCGATGCGGGGGCGCTAGTGTACGATCCCATGCACCGGCGCTATCTAGCTACTTCGCGCCGTTATGAAACTTTGATGGACCACTTCGTACTTGAGTGGAAGCAGTACCGCCGCGTCATTGCCCTGTCCAGCAGCGAGGATTTCGTCCACTGGACGCCTCTGAGAACTATCATCAAACCGGACGATTTCGACGATCCTAGGGATCAGCTATACGTGATGGCACCTTTTGTCTATGGCAACCAGTACATTGGTTTCATCGGCATGCTGCACTCGGCCACGGAACTGGGCCCGGTGCAACTGGCTACGGCGCGGCATCTGGACCATTGGCAGCGGGTGGGCCGCCGCGAGGAATTTTTGCCGGTCGGTTCGCCGGGTACTTGGGACGGGGCTTGGTCTTCTCTGTCGGCTAATCCTCCCGCGCTTGTGGGGGATACGCTGTACATGTGGTATTCGGGCCGTCCCCAGGCCCACGGCACTGAGGGCAATTCCACCAGTTCGATTGGGGTAGTGACCCTGGGCAAGGATCGCTTTGTGGCGCTGCGCTGCGGCATCGGGGGCGGCGAATTGATGACTGAACCCATTGAAGTCATCGGTCCTAGGCTTGGGGTCAATGCCACCTGTTTATTTGGGAATTTGCAGGTGCGCGTCATTGCGGAGGCCTCCGTGCCGGAGGGGTTTGACTTCGGTTCGTGCAATGGGGTGGCACGGAAAGACGAGACGGATTGCGAGGTTACATGGGGGCAGGAGCGGCGCGATCTGACGCCTTTTGTCGGCAGGGAGATTCGCTTGCACTTTCGCGCCGACAATGCTACGAGCTTGTACGCCTATCGAACCGGGGACAGATCTCGCGTTTAACGAGGATGAGGAGAAAAGACAAATGGACGAGTTACAGGTTAAAACCGTACCTGCGCTCGATTGGCACGGGATCTGGCCCGGTTATGTCAGCCACGACGAAGAAGGACTGTATTTCCCCCAGGATTTGCCCACCGGCATCCGCTTGGCCGTGCAGCAAGCCGAGTGCTCTGAGCCGGTCATGGCGCGCCAAAAGCGCTGGGAAGCCGGCAATATTCACTACCCGAGTTTAATAAAGGAAGGCGACCGCTATCGCCTGTGGTACTGCTGCTTTGCCGACCCCGAAGATCCGTGGGTGAAGGCCGGCCACGTGCCGGGCAAAGTGCCCGGATTGTGGTGCTACGCCGAGAGCGACGACGGCTTTCACTGGGAGCGGCCCGAGTTGGGGCGGGTTGAATACGATGGTTCCAAGGATAACAATATCCTCTTTGTCTGCGACCAAGTGGGTTCGTCCTATGGGTACATGAACGTCATGCGCGATCCCAATGGCAGCGACGAAGAGCGCTATAAGGCCATTGGCATTACCGGCAAGTTCGAGGTGGACGGCCGGCCAGCTAGCCGGGCGGAAGTGATGGAATTGCAGGCCAAGCGCGAGGCGGCTGGCGACGCTGGTGAGATCGGTGCCAATATAACCTCGCAGGTGGTGGTCACCGCTGGGGTGTCGGCCGATGGCTATAGCTGGACGCACCTGCCCGAGCCGATCATGGCACCGCCCTTTTTGCTCGATACGCAGAATATTCTCACCTACGATGCCGATAGCGGCAAATACGTCATTTATTTGCGCAGCGGTCGCGAGCGGCGCCGGGCGGTGTCGCGCTACGAAGCCGATGATTTTCGCGGGCCGTGGGATAACCACCTCATGGTGCTCACGGCTGAGCCAGACGATCCGCCCGATTGGGACATCTATGCGCCGGGCTATTGTCGCCATCCGCACGGCCAGCACCTCATGTTCTTCAGTCCCTACCGCCGAGCCAGCGATCTGGTCGATGTGTACTTGGCCACCAGCCACGACGGTCAGCTCTGGTACCGACCGGAACGCAAGCCGATTATTCCGGTGAGCGAGCGCTACGGCAGCCTCTACCCGACGCCGGAACTGGTGGAGCTGGACCAAGACCACTGGGGCGTGCTGACTCTGGCCTGTCCGCACCCGCACAACCGCTCTTCCGACCATCCGCACGAGTACATCTGGGCCACGTGGAAGCGCGATCGGCTGGTGGCCTGGGAAGCGGACGATTGGGCGGAATTTGCGCTGAGCGAACAGCTATGCGCCGGCCAGCAGCTCAAGCTCAACTTCAAGACGTTGTTGCCGGGTGCCTTTGTCGAAGTGGAAATCGTCGATGGCACTTTGCCCAATCGAACGGGCGCGACGCTGGTCCCCGCCCTAGAGGGATTCAGTTTTGCCGACTGCGACCGGATGTCTGGGGACGAGTTGGCGGCCGTGGTGAGCTGGCGGGGCAAGTCGGATCTGTCGGCGCTGAAGGGCCGGAAGATCCATTTGCGATTTCGCATGGCGCGCGCCCAACTCTTTGCCGTTACCCTCTGATAGGAGACAGAGCATGTTGGTGGGAATTGTCACTTTGAAATCAGCCCCTTGGGAATTGGAGGATAATTTCCAACGGCTGGAGGCCTATGTCCGGGAGGCGGCCAGGCGTCGCGCCCAAGTGATTGTCGCGCCCGAGTCGGTGCTGGATGGTTATGTGTTTAACGCAGACCCCACATCCCAATTGGCGGATATGTTGGAAATTGCCCAGACCGTGCCGGATGGATCCTATATCCAGCGGGCGGGCGCGTTGTGCAGAGAATTGGGGATTTATCTGATATTCGGCTTGCTGGAACGGGAAGACCAGACCCTGTTCAACGCCTGTGTCATGCTCGATCCGCAAGGCGAGGTAATCGCCCATTACCGCAAAATTACCACCGCGGGAGAGTATGCCATCACGCCAGGACGCGCGCTGCAGCCGTTCGACACGCCCTTGGGCCGGTTGGGCTTTCTGTTGTGTAGCGATCGCACCGTGGACAATTGTGCGGTAATGGGGGTCCAAGGGGCACAGGTCATTTTCATTCCCATGGACGGCAGCGGCGGGCCGGAGAACACCGAGAAAATGCGCTGGCGGGCTCGGGACAACCACTGCTGGATTGTCATTGCCAACACTTGGAGCGCGGTAATCATCAGCCCCAGCGGGGAATTGCACTTGGAGAAATACGAAACCGAATGCGTCAGCGTGCAATACGTCCACTTGCCGAAACAGGATAACAGTCAAGGACGGTCGCGCTTTGTCGCACGTCGGCCCGATCTGTACGGTCCCCTAGTCGCCGGACACGAGGATGGCTACTACGATGGGGAGGGCAAACTCACGGCAGCGGGCGAAGAGCGCCGACAGGCCACGCGCCGGAGGGCAGCGGAGGGGTCGTGAAAGACGATATCGTGGATATCCGCGATCGGGTCGCTCGTCACGATCTGCGCTACGACGCGGTGCCCTTTACGTATTTCGAGGGATTTATCCTCGGCAACGGCGATCTGGGTGCCGTGTTGTGGTTCGAGGAGGACCGCATGGTGCTCAGCTTGGACAAGGCCGATGTCTGGGAGCGGCGCGCAGACCAGAATCTGGAGCCGGGCATGGATTACCGAACTGCCCTGCAGCAGGTCCGCGACGGTAGCTTTGATCCCAACTGCCGAGTCTTCGATCCGGTGCGGCCCCCCGACCGAGTCTGGGGCAACAAGCTGCCAATCGGCCGCGTCGAATGGTCGCTTGGGCAGACGCCGACCGCACTGGAGGGTAAGATTGCGCTCTACGAGGCTGCTTTTTCGCTGGAATTGCAACTGGAGCAGGGGGCGCTGACTGTGTGGGGGTATTTGCATGCCTGCGAGAATATCGTCGAGCTCGAAGTGGAGGCGCACGGCAAGATTCCACTGCCCGCTTGCAGCGTCGCCCGCCGCTTGGACGAGCGCAGCGAGGAGATCATGCAGATATGGGATTATCCCGAGACCGAGTACGGTGGCGAGGGGACCGACCGCTACTTGGTGCAGGGATACAGCGGCGACGAGGAGTACGCGGTGTTCGTCCGCCAGTGCCATGTAGCAAGCAACCGCGCTCGCTGCGCTGTCACGGTGATTCGGGGTGCGGCCGGGGATGAGTTGCCGACTCGGGCAGCCGCTGCTGTGGAGGCTTGGCAGGGACGCGATGACCGCTTTGACGAGCATCTAGCGTGGTGGGCGCGCTTTTGGACGCGCTCGCATTTGCGCGTGCCCGACGCCGCTCTGGAACGCTTGTGGTACGCGGAAATGTACAAGCTGGGCTGCAACGCACGAGAGGATAAGTACCCCGTTACTATCATGGGCGTGTGGAATCCCGATACGCGCATCCCGCCTTGTTACGGCGACCTGCACCACAATTTAGAAACCGAGATGAACTACTGGCCCATCTTCGCCGCCAACCGCCTCGAACTGGCCATGCCGCTCTACGACCTATTGGTGGACCAGTTGCCGCGCTTTGAGGAGAATTGCCGCACCTTCTTCGGCTGGAGCGGAGCCTACCTACCGGCCAATATGGATATCTACGGCCAGGGCGTGGGCTTTATGTGGTTCCCGTGGAATTTGCAGGTCGGCGTGGGTGCTTGGCTGGCTCAGCACTTCTGGCTGCACTATTGCTACAGCGGCGACCGGGACTTTCTGCGCGACAAAGCTTGGCCTTTCATGGAAGCTGTGGGCCGCTTCTGGCTGGGATTCCTTGAAGCCGACGAAGAGGGCGTGCTGCACGTGCCTTGGTCCTACTCGCCCGAGTACGACGACATTGTGTGCAAGGGCCGGGATTCGGCGTTTGATCTGGCGCTGGTGCGCTATTTGTTTACCACGCTCATCAAAGCTGCACAGGATCTCGAATTGGGCGAGGAGGAGACGGCGTCTTATGGTCAGGTCTTGGAAAACCTAGCGCCGCTTCCCGTGGATGAGAACGGCATTCAGGTTTACGCTGGGGTGCCGTTGGAGCGTAGCCACCGCCACTTTTCCCACTTGATGGCCATTCACCCCCTCGGTTACGTCAATGTCGAAGGCGACGCTGGCGACCGAGATTTGATTGAGCGTTCGTTGGCCCACTTGCGCCACATCGGCACGGGCCACTGGTCGGGCTGGTCTTTCCCTTGGGCGGCGCTGATTGCCTGCCGCGCCCGGCGCACCAATATGGCCCATTCCATGTTGCGCTTTTACACCGACCAAGTGATGCTGCCAAATACCTTGCAGGTGAGCGTTGACTGGCGTCAGACCGGTTTCTACACGGCCGAACATGGTTTTATCAATACCCTGGAGGCAGGGACGGGTGCTGCCTCGGCGGTTATGGAAATGCTACTGCAAAGTTGGGGCGGCAAAATCCGTGTCTTTCCCTGCGTGCCAGATGCGTGGCCTGCGGCGTCTTTTGATTCCCTGCGCGCTGAGGGGGCTTTCTTGGTCAGCGCTTCGTATCGGGACGGGATGGTGGAATGGGTACACATCGCCAGCGAAGTCGGCCAGGACTGCACCGTGCACAATCCGTGGCCGCAAGGCGACGTGATGCTGCGCGATCTGTGTACTGGTGCCGAGGTTTTGCTAAACGGGGAGGTGCTGACCTTTGCCACCGAGGCCGGGGGACAGTACGAGTTGAACGGAACGGTAGCTGGTCGGCGGCAAAGACCCGAAGCGACCTTCGCTGGCCTGCCGCGCTGGGATTAAACGGGGGAGAGCATGGACAATTCTTTAACATCGCCGATCATTGACGCCCACGGCCATACCTTGGATTTGGCCTTCAAGTCGGAGCGCAAGCTGCACCAGGATTTGGGTGGACTGACCGATGTGCCCTTGATGCGCGCCGGTGGGGTCGCAGCTCAGCTAACCGCTTGTTGGGTGCCGGATGCGGAGATCGGCGGACCTCACGGCAGTCGGCATCCCCTGCAGGAGGTTTTGCGGATCATCGACTATCTGCATCGCCAACTCGAAGGCGAAGCTGGGGAATACGCAGTGTTGGCTACTACTGCCGGTCATATCGAAGAGGCGCACAAGAGCGAGAAAGTCGCCTTTGTTTTGGGTCTGGAGGGCTGCGATGCGCTTAAGGGCGACTTGAGTGTATTGCGGACGCTCTATCGGCTGGGTCTGCGGCATCTCGGATTGGTGCACGAAGGACGCAATGCCCTGGGCACGGCGACGCAGGTGTGGGATGGGCCAACCATGCGACTTTACGACAGCGAGGTCGATTCGCCGGGCCGACTGACTGAGGCTGGTCGGCAGGTCGTCGGCGAGATGAACCGGCTGGGGATGCTCGTCGATATCACGCATATGGTTGAGGCTTGTTTTTGGGATGCGCTGGAAGTCGCCCGCGCGCCGGTCATTGCCACGCACGGCAATGCGCGGGCACTGCGGGATACAGTGCGCTACTTGAGCGATGACCAGCTCCGGGCGGTGGCCGCTACCGGGGGCTTGATTTGTCCTAGTCCGATGCCGCTGGGACCTGGGGGTGAAACAGCCAGTCTGGAGATGTTGCTGGATCACATTGATTACATAGTTGCGCTGGTTGGATCTGCCCACGTCGGCTTTGGTACGGACCTGCTCGACCAGCTCAATGCTCGGCCGGTCGGATTGGAGGATATTGGCGAGAGCCAAAATATCGCCGAGGGCTTGCGGCAGCGCGGGCACCAGGCCGAGGCGATCGATGGGATTATGGGCGGCAATTTTATTCGCGTTTTCAGAGAAGTAGCTGGCTAGGCTGCTGGCGTACGAGAGGAGAAAGAGTACTGATGCACCAACCATTTCTGGACTGGTACGATATCTGGGCGGGACAGGCCTGTGCCAATGAAAACGGCGAGTCTTGGTTAAAGGATCCGCCGCTGGGCGTGCGGCTAGCCGTGCAACAGGCGCGCAGATCTCCGGTATTCTTTCGCGCGGAAAAGCCTTGGGAACAGGCCCGAATGGCGTATCCGTACGTCCTGTTGGACGACGGGCTCTACCGGATGTGGTTTTGGACTTCGGGAGCGGAAGGAGGCGGGGCGCGTTTCAACGGCTATGCAGAGAGCCGGGACGGTTTCGAATGGGAACGGCCGAATTTGGGACTAGTGGAGTACGGCGGCACTAAGGCCAATAATCTACTTTCACGGCACAGCGATTTTGAGATCAACTCGGTATTTATCGATCCCCATGCCGCTCCCGAGGAGCGCTACAAGGCCATTGGCCCGAAGACCGTATTTTACCGCAACGGGGAAGTGGATGCGGAAATGGATTGGGTGCAGTTTCGCCAGTTGGGTGCCCAGACCGGTACTCAGGACGATCCCACCATCAATACCATGCAGGTTGTGGAGGAACAGTTCGGCGTCCGCCGGGACAATGTGGTACAAGGTGCTGTCTCTGGCGACGGGCTGCGCTGGACTGTGCTCGACACTCCCTTAGTAAACGTCGGCAATAGCGTGCTCGACACCCAGAATGTCGCTGCCTACGAACCGGAAACCGGAGAATACGTCGCCTATTTGCGCGGCATGTTCCACAATGAGAACAAATTCGGCTATACTGGTCGACGGGCCGTGCGCAAGACCGGAGGGAAAAAGTTCGGCGCTTGGGGCCCGCCGCGCTACGTCCTAGTGGCCGACCCGCAGGACCACGTTTCCGACGATATATACACGCCGTGCTACTGCCACTATCCGGGGGTGCCCGGCTTGCATTTGATGTTTCCTTCGGTGTACCACCGGCTCGACTCAGAACAAGATGTCCAGCTAGCGGTGAGTCGAGATGGGTGGAATTGGGTGCGGCCCGAGCGAAAGCCGATCATCACCCTTGAAAGCGACGAAGGACAGTACGGTTGCATCCGCGCCGCTCCCAACCTAGTGCCGCTCAATGAAGAGGAGTGGGGTCTGCCGTACGACGGCCGCTACAGCCGGCACGACCACGGCCCGGCCGAGCTGCCCGAAGGCGAGTTTCGCTGGGCTATATGGAAACGCCATCGGCTGGTGGCCTTAGAAGCACCGCTGGAAGGACGGGTAACCACCATTCCGCGCATTTGCCAAGGCGGGGAATTGCGCCTCAACTTCCAGACCAAGCGAGCCGGCTGGATCAAGGTGGAAATTGTGACGCCGCCGATCGAGCCGGTGGAGTCGATTGAGCCCTTAGAGGGTTTCAGTGCAGACGAGGCCGATGTCTTGGCGGGAGACGAGTTGGACCAAGTCGTTACGTGGAAGGGCAAGAGCGATCTAGCGGCGCTAAAGGGAAAGCAGGTGGCCGTGCGCCTGCACATGGCGCGGGCCAAGGTGTTTTCCATGGCTATCTAAGGGGACCATCTACGTCCCAGCGGTGATAGAAAATTGGCTCATTGACAACCTGCCGGTAACTTCGCTGGAAAATCCGACGAAGGAGAAACCGTAACTCTCGGCCCGGTTCAACACCTGTTCGAGGGCGACGGGATGGCCCGGGTCGGCGGACCAACTGCGGTGCCATTGGTTTTCGTCTGCTGCAAGTGCAAGGCGATTGGCCGTCCAAACGCCCTCTGCTAAAGCGAGAGGATGGGCTGTGTAGTGCCAGCGCGTGCTAGCGGCGTGTACCCAGAAGAAACACTGAGCACCGTCCAAACGCAGCCGATCGGCCCTCAGGTGGACTGCAACTGCGGACTGGCGCATATCGAGCGGGTCAGCGCCGACCCAGCTGCGGTAGCACAGCAGCGGCAGGATGGACAGGGGGCGCTCCGGGGTATCGGCGCTCCAGCGCCGGTGATCGGTCCAGATAAAGCTCCCATTGTCCACACCGCCCTGCGCGGCCCAAGTGGCTAAGATGAAGATATTGCTACCGTCGGCCACCATGCTGGCGTGGTAGTCGTACGAACACCAGCCTTCTGGCCCTTTGTCGAAGTTGTTTTTTATCACTTTCTCTCCTTAATGAATGTTAGCCCATCACGCCGGCCGATTGGGCGACGGTGGCGAAGAATTCGTCGGTTTGCTGCGCGATGCGCACTGGGGTTAGAGGTTTGATTTCGAGTACCGCATCCCCCTGGAAATCGACCTCCTCTAAGGCGTCGAGCAGGTAGCGCCAATCCGCTGCGGGTATTTTGCCAGTGCCTGGCATGGTGTGCAGGCGGCCGATGCCCACGTCATCGCCCAAAGCATCGCTGATGTGCAAGTGGCAAATGCGGTCTTGCAGCCGATCGACGTACTCTTTGAGGGGAAAGCGTTTGAATTTTTGCACATGGGTCGTGTCGAGGCAGATTCCAAGGTCGGCAAAGCGCGCAAGCGCCCGCTGCAAAATGGACAGATTCCACAGCTCAGGATCTTCTTCTTGCTCGCCTTCGGAGGCGTTTTCCAGCGCGATTTTGACGTTGTTTTGGCGCGCGTACTCCAGCACTTGGGCGGCAAAATCGAAATTGGGATCGGGGCCGTCGAGATAGAGATTGGCCGCGTGTACTACTAGGACCTGGCTGCCCACCTGCGCCACCGTGTCGATTTGGCGGTGGTAGCTCTCAATGGTATTGTCGCCGCCCGTGTGCCAAC